>JAJYJR010000270.1 GCA_021789355.1 Chloroflexota bacterium
TCCGAATGATCCGGTGTCGAACGGGGGAGGGGACCGGCCCACTCCGCTCCTCGTGGCGATCCCGTCGTTGAAGGCCCGTGGTCAGCCGTCCGACCACCGTCATCTGCCTACCGCCCATCGGGTCGAGCGCCGGAGCATGACCAGGCATCTCGGCTCGTAGCAGCGCCCGCTTTGCGTTCGTGCCTCTGCTCATGCCGTCCGCGATACCCCCCCGGCCGCTACCCTGGAGCCGGCGCAGCCGCCCCCTTGATAGGTCCCTGGAAACGGACGCGGAGGTTGTGACAAATCCGAGGTGCGTCCGAGGACACTTCTGTGAGATTCCACAACGCCGCTCGCGGACGGTCTGCCATGTACTTCCGATAAGAGAAGTTATGTCACAATCGCACTGGACTCGCCCAACCGAGACTGTGAGTTCGCATGGAAGTGTCCTGGAAAAGTACCGAGATCTGTCACGGCAGCGAGGACCGGACCGTCCGGGTGGTCCCGGAGTGCTCGACGATGCGAGACGCTGCATGGCGGCCGGCAAAGGTGGCCGATCGAGGCGGCCGACAGGTGCACAGGTGGGGCGCCGTGTGAGCGACCGGGTGACCTGTGCGACAGGGCCGAAGGCCGCGGCGCAGCCGGTGGCAGAGGCGGCTGAGCGGCACGGCGACGACGCAGCGGCGTGGGGGTGCTCAAGCGGCCCCCGTCGGGGTCGCGCTCCTGGCGCGTGCGAGATCGTCCACGTGGCTCACTCGGTCGGCGCAGGACGTGGGGTGGCGCTGCTGGATCCCGGTGATCCCGGGGCGGAAGCCCGGGGAGTGGAAGCCGAGAAAGAGAACGGAAGTACGATATGGCACCAGCCACGGCGTCGGTCGGCTTCCCGACGCTCCCCTCCCCCAGTCGCGTCCTGCTGCGGTCAGGCTCAGGCACGGCGGACGGCCCGCGCCGCTTGACGACGGGAGATCGGGGGCGCGAATCACTCGCGCGTTGGGGGCTGCTCCAACGCCGCGATGAACTCCTCGGCGGTTATTGCGCGCAGGCCAGCCTGCTCGGCTGCCGACCGACCGTCGGCCGAGAACCCAGACTTCGCGACCAGGAGCCAGGGCCAGGCGTCGGCGGAGTCCTCGCGGGCCCGGAGGACGTCCTCGAC
Organism: Chloroflexota bacterium; assembly: GCA_021789355.1. The sequence goes on from JAJYJR010000270.1 coordinate 1,133, forward strand.
CTCCGCAGATGACGCTCGCCGGGGGCCGTCCAGGGGGACAACAACGCTGCCCACGTCGTTGGGGTCGACGCTCCGAAGGGCCGCGACCCCCCCGAAGTCGGCCTCTTCGACCAACCAGCCGGCCGCCTCCATGTACTGCGCGAGCGCGTCGGCGAGGGATGGCACAGGTGGTGGCGGAGTCTCTCCTGGTTGATCCTCGACGACGAGCCCGAGGCCGGGCGACAACGTACCGGCGGACTCCACCGCCGCGACGAGGTCGCCGAAGGTCGCGTACTGGCCCTTGTCGAACACGAGCTGGTCGACCCGCATGTAGCGCCAGTCCTGCCCGGCCTGCTCGCGGATGGCGTGGCACCACGCCCGAATGCCCCGGTCCTTGTGGGCCACGTCGGCGAACATGCGGCCCTTGGTCTCGACGATCCAGCTCACCTCCCCTGCCGGCGTCGTCTGGATGGCCACGAAGTCCGGGTAGTAGCGTCGGAGCGCCCCGCTCGGCCCCAGGTACGTGACGTTGAAGCGGGTGAACTGCTCGGCGAGGGCGGACCAGCGTGGGATGTCGGGGCGGGAGTCGAGCCACTCGGCGAAGCGTCGCTCGTAGTCGTTGAAGACCGTGACGAAGTTGAAGATGGTGTGGTTCGCCTGGAAGTGGGGGCGGCGCCAGAGGAAGCGCTCCAGCTGCGACAGCCGGAACTCCTGCTCGTCGAACTCGAGCGGGCGCTCTTCCAGCGTCGCCGCGCCGACCCGCTGCGCGAGATGCGCGGCCAGACGCTCGCGGTAGGCGAAGTTGGAGAGCAGGCCCGCAACGTTGGCGTCGTCGAGCTCGACGGTGTGTCCGAACAGGTGGCGGCGGACGTAGGCCTCGACGACCGGGTACAGGACCGCGAACTGCCCGGAGAGCCTGGCTCGGTCCATCACGGCGTCAGCACGCGGGGGCGGTGCGCGCGGGCACCTGAATCTGGAGCGAAGAGGCTGTGCAGCTCTTGACTCTTAGACTTCGTGAGCGAGGGAGAATCGTCGCTGTGGGCGAGAATCCGGTGAATCTGGTCGAGGACGCGCCGTCGCCGGGATGGGACGATGCCGAGCTGACCGCTGCTCGCGAGGGCGATCGAGCGGCGTTTGCCCGGATGATCGCGCCAATCTACGGACAGTTGCACGCCCACTGCTATCGCATGCTCGGTTCGGTCCATGACGCTGATGATGCCGTCCAGGACGCGCTCATGCGCGCTTGGCGCGGGATGGGCGCCTTCGAGGGCCGCAGCTCGGTCCGGACGTGGCTGTTCACCGTGGCGACCCGCGTCTGCCTCGATCTGTCTGCTGCCCGCGCCCGGCGCGCGCTGCCCATCGACCTCGGTCCGGCCAGCGATCGGGTCGACCTCGAGGCCCAGCCTTCGACCGAGATCCCCTGGATCACGCCGTACCCGGACACCGATCCGCTCGATTCCACGCTGCGCCGGGAGTCGCTCGAGCTCGCCTTCATCGCCGCCCTGCAGCACCTTCCCGGGAACCAGCGCGCGGCACTGCTACTCTTCGACGTCCTCGGGTTCAACACCGCCGAGATCGCGGAGATCATGGGCACCACGAGAACATCGGTCAGCTCCGCCCTCTCCCGGGCTCGACGCACCCGCGAGGCGCGAGCCCCACATGCCGACGAACTCCGACCGGCCGAGTCGGTGGTGGATGAGGGCCTCCGACGACTCGCGAGCCGGTTCGCGACGGCGCTCGAAACAGGCGACCTCGATACCTTCGTGTCGCTGCTCACCGAAGACGTCACCTGGACGATGCCCCCGCTCACCACCTGGTACCGGGGCCTCGATGCCGTCGCCGACTTCGCGCACGAAGTGCCGATGACGCGATGCCCGAGCTGGCGAGACACCCTCTTCACCGCCAACGGCGGACAGCCGGCGATTGCGTTCTACCTCGGCGCCGACCCCGCCGCCGACCACCTGGCCTGGGCGATCGCCGTCCTGGAAACGCGCGGCGATCACATCGCATCGATCACCTCGTTCATCGAACCCGAGCTGTTCCCGCGCTTCCGCCTCCCCGCACAACATCCCTGAGCCGACCAGCACCCGGCGCAACACTCGACCTGTGTCCCGTCCTCACGCCCGCCGAGCGATGGCGTGAGAGATTCCATATCGGAGCCCCTCGTCCAGTTCGTCCATCGCCGCTGGGCGAGCGGGGCACCCCGATGGGCCGGGCGTCGGACCCACTCGAGTCGGCCAGCCCACTGCCGGCGCGCCCGGGGTGCAGGCAGGCGCGATTTCGGCGGTGGACGCGGCAGCCGCGGTAGACGCCCGGGCCGCGATGCGGTTCGATGCCCATCGCCGCCGGGGACGGCGGGCGGATCGGCCGCCCGACCGGGTACCCGGCGGGACGCCGCGGCCCACCCAGGTGGCGGGCGCGGGTCGAGCGGGAGGTGGATCCCATGACGGCGACGCGAGCGCGAGGCGGCGGGGCACCCCGTCCCCGGCCGGTCCCGGTCAGGATGGCCGCACTCCTCGCCCGGAGCCGGTACGGGGGGCCCGTCGTGCCCTGGGACGCGATCGTCGGCCACGCGCCGGCGAAACGCGAGCTCGCGGTGGTGGTCGAGGCGGTGCGGCGTACCTCGGTGGCGCAGCGACTCGGGATCGGGGTGGTCAAGGGGGTCCTGATTTCGGGGCCGGCCGGGTCGGGCAAGACCCTGCTCGCCACGGCCCTGGCCGGCGCGGTCGAGCGCCCCGTCTACGTGGTCCCCGCGTCGGAGGCCGACGCCGCCACCGTCCGCGCGGTGTACGCGGCGCTCGCCGAGGTGCCCTGCGTGGTCGTCTGGGATGAGGCCGATGTGTTCCTGCGCGCCCGTTGGGGGCGCGACGCGCCCGAGCAGGGACGCACCGTGGCCGCGTTCTGCACCGCGCTCGACGGCGTCGAGCCCCTGCGCGGGCCGATCACCGTGGCGCTCACCGCGGAGTCCGAGTACGGGCTCGACCCGGCCGCCATCCGGGCCGGGCGGCTCACCACCAAGGTGACCCTCACGCTCCCCTCGCGCGACGAGCGTCGCGAGCTGTGGGCCCGCTGCACCGCGCGGGTGCCCGTGGCGGGGCCGCTCGACCTCGAGCGCGCGGCCGACCGGAGCGTGGGCATGAGCGGCGCCGACATCGCGGCCGCGGTGCTGGTCAGCCTTGGGCTCGGCATGGCCGAGGGGCGCGACGCGGTGACCCCGGCGCTGCTCGATGAGGCCATCCTGCGCCACCACCACGTGGAGGAGCGTCCCATCACCCGCACCACGGCCCAGCTCCGCCGCGACGCGGTGCACGAGTGCGGCCACGTCCTGTACGCCGCGCTCACCTGGGGCGTCGAGAGCCTCGCCTCGGTCACCCTCACCCAGACGCGCCACGGGGACGGACGCACGGTGCTCCTCGACGCCTGGGCCGACGAGGGGCAGCTCGACCGGCGGCGCATCCGCGAGAGCGCCGGGATGGGCCTCGCGGGCATGGTGGCCGAGGAGCTCGTGTACGGCGAGGAGGGGGTCTCGGCCGGCTGCGTGGGCGATCTCACCCGGGCCACCCGGGTCCTGCGCCACCTCGCCGTCGACCTGGGGGGCACGCCCGCCATCGGCCCGGTGGACCTCGACGTGCTCGAACACGGGAGCGCCTCGGACCGCGGTGCCGAGGCGATGCGTGCCGGCCTGTGGGAGACGGTCCGGGCCGAGGCGGCGGCGCAGCTGGCGGCCACGCGCGCCCTCCTGGCACCTGGCGGTCCGCCCTCGAGGGCCTCGCCGAGGGGTTGCTCGCCGCCGACGACCGGACCCTGTCGGGGCCCGCGCTCGCCGACGCCCTGCGCGTCTGCGGGGTGGCGGTCCCCCGCTGAGGGCCCGCCGGCGCGGGGCGAGGCACCCCCGCCATCCCGGCCGTGGCGAGGTGCTCGGCAGCCATGACCGGGGCGAGGTGACGGTCGCGCACGGGTTGGCGAACGTCGACGCCGGTGTCGTGGTCGTCGACGCGCCGGCGACATCGACGGGCACCGGGACCTTCCTGCGCCAGGTGCTGCGTGCGCTGGGAGTCCCTCCCCCGCCGACGCCCAGGCCGGGCGTGGCGTTCGACCACGCGCTCGCGCTCGCCTGGCTGCGGGCGCTCGCGATCCGCGACCTCGTCGTGGTCCACGCCGACTGGCTTGGGCGCGGCCTCGCCTTCGAGGCGCTCCGCGCGCTCACCGCCGCCGGCCCCGACGTGTATCTGCTGAGCCAGCGCGATCCGGGCGCACGCCCCTCGCCGCTGCTCGAGGGCTGGTGCTCGGAGACGTGGCGCTGGGGGCGCTTCGCGGCCTGGGCCGCCGCACGCGCGAGCGCGCAGACCCCGGAGGCGCGCGCGCAATGCGAGGGGCTTCCCGTGCTCGGGCTGACCGGCGCGCCCCGGCGGGTGCCACCGCTCGCCGGGGCGCGCGGTCCGTCAGCCGACGCGTACGAGGCCGTGCGGCGTCGCGCGCGGCCGGACCGCCCGAGCTGGCACGCCGCGCACGTCGCGCGGCAGGTCCTCGCCGGATCCGGCGCGGCGGCCGGGCCCGCGCTGCTCGAGGGCGTGGCGGCCGGGCTCGAGGAGCAGGGCTACTCGCTCCTCGATGCGCCCGGCGCTGCGGTGGTGCCGACCTGGTGCGACCTGCGCCGGCTCGGGCATCCGCAGGGTCCCGCCCTCGTCGGTATCCACGCGGCCGGCGCCGGACCGCGTGCCCTGGCGCAGCTCCGGATCGCGGACGTTGCCGCCGACGGCTCCGGGGTCCGGCTCGGTGCTCGTGCGCTCCCGGTTCCGCGTGGCGCGCGACCGTTCGTGCACGCCCAACGTCTCCTGCGCCTCGCGGTGGGGCGCGACGCGGGGGACGTCTTCTTCGCCGAGGCGTCGGACGGGCTGACCGTCGATCAGGTCCGCGAGCAGCTGTCGGCCACCCTCGCCGCGGTCGGCGCGCACCTCCAGCCGGGCGACATCGGCGAACGGATCGCCCCGAGCCAGGCGTGGCTCTGGGCGCGCGGGCTCTCCGTGCAGCGCACGGCCCGCGCGGCGGCCCTCGCGGACGCACGGGCCGAGGCCGAGGCCGCCGCCCGCGGCACGTCGATTCGCGACCCGCGCTGCCGGCACGGCCTGCGTCCCACGCTCGTCGTCGGGCGCGACACCCTGTCGCACTCGCAGCTGCTGTGCCGCGCCCACGACCCCGAGGAGACCCGACCGCTCTGGCGCGGGTATGCCGTGCGCCAGCTCGAGGAGCGCGGCCGCGGGCGCACCTGGCGGGTGAGCCAGGACGGCGTGGATGCCGGCTGGCTCTGGTCGGTCGAGACGCCGCTCGGGAGGGCCTGGCTGGAGAAGGGCGGCGGCCACATGCCCGGTCTCGGCGAGGTCGTGGCGGCCAGCGACGCGCTGCAGCACGAGCGGACCCGCCGGGCGGCGCCCGGGCCAGCGGCACCCCGGCGGCAGACGGACGGATCCGCGACGCGATGACCGCGTCGGCTGGCCCACGTGGCGCGGCCGACGATCCCGCTCCGGGGTTGAAGCGGCGGTGTGCGCAGCGTGGTCCCGTCGCGGCTGGCCGGAACGGCCGAGCCGGTCCGTCGCCGCTCGAGCCCGGGACCCCGCGCGCCGGGGCGTGAACGCGCCGTCCCGCCGACGCGACGTCGTGCCACGCACGCTGACAGAGGCGGCGTCGACGATGCGCGCCGGGCCAGCGGGGCGAACACGCCAGGGGCCGGCCCGCGCGAGCCCGGGCTCGGCTGCTGGCCCCGGCTGCATGGCCACCGCGGACTCCGCCAGGTGCGGTTGCATCGTCAACCAGTACTTCCGTGCCGGAGAAGATGGCACGGGGAACCCTCGCGCTTCAGCCCGTGGAAGCCGTCGCTCAGGTCGTCCCGGACTGGATATGCAGACTACGACGCGGTCGTCTCGAGGGTGATTCGGGTGCCGGTGGTGGGCGGCGTCGCCGCCGCAACCTTGACCCCGCCGGGAAACGACCAGGTGATCCTGGCGCTGCCAGATTCCACGACGACACGTGCCGGGGTCACCTCGCCCGCCGCCTCAAGTAGCTGGCTCAGGCCCATGCCACCCTCGCCGTGCGAGGTCGCCAGAGGGCGGACAGCCTGCTGGACGGCTTCCGCGTCAGAGGCGCCGCCCAATCGCGCCCGGATGCCGGGTCCCTGGTCCTCCACGGTGACGCGGATGATCTTCGTGTCGATCTCGAGCGTCACCTTGACGCCCTTTTGCCCGTAGCGGACCGCGTTGTCGCCGGCCTCACCGACGAAGGTCCCGACGGCCTCGCTCACCGCGGCGGAGCGCTGCTGGCGGACCGTCTCCGCCAGTGACTCGGCCAGTCGATCGACCTCGTCGGGCGTCGTCGGAGTGGACGAGGTGATCATGCGGGCACCGGGGCCGCCGCGGGGACGAACGCCCCCTCGTTGCATGCCGGGCACCGCCAGATCATGCCGCCCTCGCGGAGCTTGGCAACGCAGAGGGTGGCACCGTGGTTCACACAGCAGACGGTGGGCA
>JAJYJR010000271.1 GCA_021789355.1 Chloroflexota bacterium
CGGTGGTCATGCTGAACTTCGATGGAGGCAACCTCCCGGCCGGTGATCGGGGTCTGGCCGGCGACCCAGGGCGGGCAGCCGAGTTCCGGGCGAACGTTCCCCGGGCGCTCGCCCTCGCCGGTCGTCTGGGGTGCACGAAGCTGAACGCGCTCGCAGGGAAATCCGTTCCGAGCGTCCCGCTGGCCGATCAACTGGCGCTGCTGTCCGAGTCGGTCGCGTTCGCCGCCGACGAGGCAGCAGTATTCGGCGCCACAGTGCTCGTCGAGCCGCTCAACCTGCCCGAAACCCCGGGCTACCTTCTGCCAGATGTCGCCGCCGGCCTTGACTTGATCGGGACGGTCCCGCATTCGAACGTCCAGCTGCAGTTCGACGTGTACCACGTCGCCAGGGCGGGGGCCGACCCCGTGGCCGCCATCCGGCAAGCTGCAGGCCACATCGGACACGTACAGGTAGCGGACCTCCCCGGCCGTCATGAGCCAGGCACTGGCGACCTTCCGTTCAAACAGATCCTGGATGCGCTTCGCGAGGTCGGCTACGGCGGGGACATCGGCCTCGAGTACGTTCCGACGAATCCGGAAGCCCCCGACTTCTCGTATGCCAGCGGCTTTCGCGAGCTCGTAGTTGGCAGCCACGCGCAGCGTGGCAACTAGCCGGAGGACAAGTACATGGCCACCGCGCTCCCGCGTATCGGTCTCGTCGGCCTCGGGATCATGGGACGGCCCATGGCCCGGAACCTGCTCCGGGCCGGCTTCGGGCTCGTTGTGCACGACATCAACCGTGACGCCGTCGCCGAGTTGGCCGCGGACGGGGCAACGCCGGCCGGGTCCGCAAGGGAGGTCGCGGCGGCGTGCGACGTGCTGATCACGATGCTGCCCGACTCGCCCGAGGTGCAGGATGCATACCTCGGGTCCGACGGCGCCTTCGAGGCTCTTCGGCCCGGATGGCTGGCGATCGACATGAGCTCCATCGCGCCTCGCGTCGCAAGAGACCTCGCCGTCCGCGCCGCAGCGGCGGGTGCCGAGATGCTCGACGCGCCCGTCAGCGGCGGCGACAAGGGCGCGATCGCCGGGACGCTCTCGATCATGGTCGGCGGGCCTGAGGAGGCCTTCCAGCGTGCGATGCCGATCTTCATGGTGCTCGGCAAGACGATCGTCCACGTGGGCCCGGCCGGCGCCGGCCAGGTGGTGAAGGTCTGCAACCAGGTCGTCGTCGCGGTCGTCATCGAGGCGCTCGCGGAAGCCCTGGTGCTGGGCTCGAAGGCCGGGGTCGAGCCGGCGCGGATCCTTGATGTTCTTCAGGGCGGCCTGGCCGCGACGAAGGTGGCCGAGCTACGGAGATCAAACATGCTCGAAGGACACTTCGAACCCGGATTCCGGACGCGGCTGCACCTCAAGGATCTTCGGAACGCGCTGGATCTTGCCCGGGAGACCGGTGTCGTGCTGCCGGCAACCGCGGAGGTGGAGCAGCTGATGGTCGCGATGCGCGTCGCGGGGCGGGGCGATCTCGACCACTCTGGGCTGATCACCGTGATCGAGGACTTGGCCAACCACCATGTCTGGGCTCGCGGAGGCTGATTGCGGGGCAGCACTCCGCATACGTCGCCGAGGAGGACGACGTGATGCCTGCACCGACCGCCGAAGCGGCTGACTGAACCGCGGTTGCGATATCGTGGCGCGATGAGCACGACCCACACGTTCTTCCGGGACCTCGCCGCCGAAGCCCCCGTGCCGGCCCGCGGGATCCACAGCCAGACCCTCTCGAACGAGGCCGGGGTCGAACTCGTCCTGTTCGCCTTCGCGGCGGGCGAGCGGCTCTCCGAGCACACTTCGGCCCGCCCGGCGATCATCCATATCCTGTCCGGGGAGGGCGACCTCACCGCCGGGGACGATGCCTACGCCGCGGTCCCGGGCACGTGGCTCCGGATGCCCGCCGACACCCGGCACAGCGTGCTCGCACGCACGCCGCTCGTGATGGCACTCTATCTGCTGCCGCGCGAGGATCCATCCGAGCCATGACCCGCTGCGAGCCGCGCGGTCGGTGACGATGAGCAGTCAGTGCTCGCCCCAGACGACTGCCATGGCCAGGTGAACGGGTCGCCGGTCAGAAGGCGTCCTTCCACGCCGGCATCGTCTTCATGTAGGCCAGCGCCTTCGCCCGGGCCACATCGTGGTCGAGGCCCTCCTGGCGCATGGTCCACTGCGTGAACCGCTCGAGGCGCTCCTCCGGCGCCGGCAGGGTGCCCTGCGGGGCGCAGTAGTGGCAGTACGGGATGGCCGGGTCGGCCAGAGCGTGGTCGGTGTCGGCGGCCAGCGGCATGCCGCAGGACTCGCAGGCGGTGATGGTCATGGCTGTGTCCTTTCGTGGCCTGGCCCCCGGCGGGGCCGCTGGGTAGGTTCGGCAGGCTCGTGCCAGGCCAGCAGTTCGAAGCCGCGGACCACCGTGGCCCGCTCGGCCGGAGAGAGGGCCGCCAGAGCCTCACCGAGCAGGTCCGGCGCGAGCACCTTGCCCACGCGGGCGATGACCTCGCGCCCCGCGTCGGTCAGCCAGACCAGGACGCGTCGCTCGTCCCGCTCGTCGCGGACCCGGGCGACCAGGCCCTTGGCCTCCAGCCGCTGGAGCAGCTCCGACACGGAGTTGCGGCGCAGGCCCAGGTGGACCGCCTGTTCGCCGACGGTGAGTGGCCCGCTGGCGGCCAGGTGCTGGAGCACTCCGAGCGCGCGCCTCGTGACCGGGAGGTCGGCCCCGTGGTGCAGCCGCTGGGCGTAGTGGTAGCGGCGGTAGACCTCGGGGAAGAGGCGGCCGATCCGGGCCGCGGCTTCCGCCGCGGTGAGCTCCGGCTCCCAGGCCTGACCGCCGCTCTTCGCCGGCTCAGCGGCCTTGCGTGTGGGCCCGTTCGTGGCGACCATGTCGCAACGACTATCGGCCGCGGTGGACTCCCCGTCAACGGACCTGATCGGCCGGTACGACCGATTGCGGGCTGGCGCCTCCCCGGTCGCGGCAGCTGCCTGCGATCGTCGATGCCGGCGGCTGGCCCGGGCTGGTGGCGGGAGGGGTTGCGGGAGGAGGCGGCGTGGCCGCGGGAGGAGGCGGCGTGGCCGCGGGAGCCTGAAACGTTCGGCTCGACCATGGGCGTGCGCGGGTGTAGCGTGACACCCAGGCAGGGTGGGACAGGAAGGAGGCCCAGCATGTCCGAGCATCACGAGCCCGCGGAGGCGATCGGCACGGTCATCCACTGGTTCGGCCATCTGTCGGTCGCCGCGGTGCGGCTCACGGCGCCGCTCGCGGTGGGCGATCGCATCCACATCCGGGGCCATTCGACCGATCTTGTCGAGACGGTCAGTTCGATGGAGATCGAGCACCGGAAGGTGGATCGCGCGGGACCCGGCGACGATGTCGCGCTGGCCGTGGTGGGCCACGTTCACGAGCACGACCTGATCTACCGCGAGGCGTGAGGCCGCCCGGCGAGCACTGAGCCAGGTCGAGGCACCGCGACGGGTACCTCCTGAGTTACAACTTGACCTGTTACATGCGGAGCTATAACTTAGCCCGCGATGGCTGCGTATGACCGACCCGAGCACCTGTTCGACCGCGACCGGGAGTGGGCCGACCTGACGGCGTTTGCCGCCGCTCCTGGCGGCGGGCCTGAGATCGGCATCGTCCGCGGCCGGCGGCGCCAGGGCAAGAGTTACCTGCTCCGGGCGCTGACCGCGCAGATGGGGGGCCTCTACCACCAGGCCCTCGAGGAAGAGCGGGCGGCCGCTCTCGCATCGATCGGCGCGACGCTTGCGGCCGACGCCGGTGTTGACGCGCCGGTGGCGCTGGCGTCGTGGGATGCGGCGATCCGCGCCATCATCGGCCGCGCCTCGGGGGCCCGCCTCACAGTCCTCGACGAGTTCCCCTTCCTGGCCCACAAGGCGCCGGAGCTCCCGTCGGTGATCCAGCGCGTGTTCGACGACTCCCGCAGCGGGTCTGTGCCGCCATTCCGGCTCGTGCTGTGCGGCTCGGCGATGTCCGTCATGAACGATCTGCTCTCTGGTGCCCGCCCCCTCAGGGGACGCGCCTCGCTGCAGTTGCTCGTGCGCTCGTTCGACTACCGGACCTCGGCGGAGTTCTGGGGCATCCGGGATCCCGCGACCGCATTCCTCGTCGACGCGGTCGTGGGCGGGACACCGGGATACCGCGACCTGCTTCCCGCTCAGGTCCCGGCTCGCGCCGGCGCATTCTTCGACTGGCTCGCGGCCGGCGTGCTGAATCCGTCGCACGCGCTCTTCTCCGAGAGCGAGTACCTGCTGACCGAGGACCCCTCGATCTCCGACCGGGCCTTGTACCAGTCGGTGCTGGGCGCGATCACGCGCGGGGCGCACACCCAGCGGGAGATCGGGAGCAGGCTCGGGCGGACGGACCAGGCGATGCAACATCCCCTCGTCGTCCTCGAGCGGGCCGGGTTCATCAGGCGCGACGCCGACGTGCTCCTTGGAAGGCGACCCCTGATCCGCCTCGATGACCCGATGCTCCGATTCCACCACGCGATCATGCGGCCGGACCTCGCGCGGTTCGAGGAGCGGCGCACGCACGAAGCCTGGGGAGCGGCGCAGGCGCGCTTCGAAGCGCAGGTACTCGGGCCGCACTTCGAAGAGCTCGCTCGAACCTGGACGGCGCGCTTCGCCTCCGCCGCGACCCTGGGGGGCGCGCCTCAGCGCGTGGGGTTCACGCAGGTCAACGATCCGGTGGGCAGGGACCGTTTCGAGCTCGACGTGGTGGCGGTCTCCGGCGAGCGGCGGCCCGACGAGTCGCGGCCGGTGCTGCTGGCCATGGGGGAAGCGAAAGGTGGCGCTGGGCGGCGCGGGCTGGCGGACCTGGCGCGTCTGGACCGGCTGCGCGCGCTGCTCTCGGCGCGAGCGGTCACGGATTCGGCGCGCTTGCTGCTGTTCGCACGGGGCGGATTCGATCGGGATCTCGTCGCGGCCGCGCGTGAGCGTACGGACGTCGAGCTCGTCGACCTCGACCGCCTCTACTCCGGGTCGTAGGGCGCGGGTCGGGTCCGGTGAGCCGCCACGCGTCATCGGCGGTCGTTGGTGCCTGCCCAACAGACGCGTGCGCGCTCCGTGAGGCCGCCCGTGCGCCTCGGGCCGACGCCGATCCGGGCCGCTGAGCTGGCACCTGCCGGTCGCTGCCAGGCAGGCGGCTGCCGGATTGCGGACGACTGCCCGTACGTTCAGGTCATACACCGGCTGCGGCGGCGAGTCTAGCCTGCCGGTACGATGCGCTCCGGCCAGCCTCCAGCTCGACTCTGCCTGGCGCTCCAGCGGCGGCCCGAGGACGTCTTCGAGCCCGGGTACGTGGCCGAGGCGCCGTTCCTACGCTTCGTCGCGTACGCCGAGCAGCGGCGCATCTTCGGCTGGGTACGACTGCAGGCGGATCGCCTCACCGATCTGCTCAATGCCCACGACGAGCTGCTGCTGACCGATGTCGAGCTTGAGGGCCTCGTCGATGGCATCACCCGGGCGGAGGACGAGGTTGTCCTGCAGCGTCGTGATCTGATCGCGGTGCACGCCAGCGGCCCTCGCGGCGCCGAGGCGCGCCGGCGGCGAACCCGCACCTACGCGATCACCGTCCAGGCCGGGAGCTTCCTGATCGGCGGCCTCCTGCATGCGCCCATGGGCGTCAACCCGCTGGTCGACTTCTACGAGCGCCCGCCGTTGGTCCCCCTGACCGACGCCTGGATCGAGTTCTGGTCGGGGGGCCAGCGCAGGTTGGACCTCTGGAGCGGCACGCTCATCGTCAACCGCGATCAGGCGCAGGTCGTGCGGCCGGTCACCGAGAGCGACCTGGCCGAGGGGCTGATGGTCCCCGCCGTGATGGGACGGTCTGGCTACTGACAGGCGTCGGTGCGGCTTGGTAGCATTCGCCAAGCTTCGTCTCAACGCCCGCGGTCCCGGGGGCCCCGTGCCTACCCTCGGTGCCGGGTGGGGGCGACCGCGTTCGGCCGGTCTTCGCGGCGCGGCCCTCTCGTCCAGACCAGGAGCACGGGGGAAACCGAATGCAGCGCGTGCATCGCCGGTGTCTCCCGGCTATCGTGGCATGGTTCCTGGCGCTGGCCCTGGTCCCGCTCGTGACGAGCGCCGTGGCCGCCGACACCGGGTACGCCACGAACTGCACCGTCCACCTCAGGGCATCGCCCTCGACGTCCGCCGTGTCGCTCGTGAGCATGCCCGCGGGCACCGTCGTCACCGCCACCGGCACGGTCCCGGGTGGGTCCTGGTCGGCCACCTGCGTCACGGCCGTCTCGGGAAGCACCTGGTACGCGATCACCGCGGTCAACGGTGCGAGCGTGTCCTCCCTGTTCGGGGTGAGCGTGGCGTACGCCGCCACCGGGCTCTTCCAGCCCTCGACGTCGCCGCCGCCGACGCCCCCCGTCTACCTCGAGGGAATGGACGTCAGCCACTACCAGGGGACGATCAACTGGCCGGCCGTCGCCAGCACCGGGAAACGCTTCGTGGTGATGAAGGTCACCGAGGGCCAGGCCTACGTTGATCCGACCTACGCCGCCAATCACGCCTCCGCCCGCCCGGCCGGGTTGCTGGTCTCGGCGTATCACTTCGCCAACCCGTCGAGCTCCGCGAACGACGCGGTCCTCCAGGCCGACTGGTTCGTCAACAACGCGTACCTGCTTCCCGGCGACCTGGTCCCGGCGCTCGATCTCGAGCAGACCGGCGGGCTGTCCACGGCCGCGCTGCAGGCATGGGTCGGCGCGTGGCTCGGCGAGGTCTACGCGAAGCTCGGGGTGCGCCCCATGATCTACACCAGCCCGACCTTCTGGACGAACTACATGGGCGACACGTCGATGTTCGCCGACGCGGGCTACTCGGTCCTGTGGATCGCCCACTGGGGGACCACCAGCCCGAGGGTTCCCGCCAACAACTGGGGCGGGCACGGCTGGACGTTCTGGCAGTACTCCAACTGCGGCACCGTGCTGGGGATCTCCGGCTGCGTCGACCTCGATCGGTACAACGGCACGGACCTGTCGCCGGTCTCGTTCAACTACACGTACGTCCCTCCGCCCACCGTCACGCCCCCCAACGCGCCTCCCGTCCTCGCCGCGATCGCGCCGACCACCGCCCCGGCCGGCGGCGGTGACCTGACCGTCGCGATCCAGGGTGCGGACTTCGCCTCCGGCGTCTCCACCGCCTACTGGAACGGGACGGCGCTGGCCACCTCGTACGTCTCGCCGACGCAGCTCACCGCGGTCGTGCCGGCCGCCCTGACCGCCGCGCCCGGGACGGGCTCCGTCACGGTCCTCAATCAGCCCCCGGGCGGTGGCTCCAGCGTTCCCGCGGCCTTCACCGTCACGGTCCCCGCTGCGCGGCTCGGCCTCACGGCGAGCACGAACGTCGTCGCCTGGGGTCAGCCCGTGACGCTGGATGTCCAGGTTGTGGCATCGGGCGCGAACCGCACGGTGACCCTGCAGCGCATGCAGCAGAACGAGTCCCAGTGGTCGGACATCGCCACCGCCACCACCGACGGCTCCGGCCATGCCACGTTCACCTACACCCCGCCCGTCAACACGCAGTTCCA
>JAJYJR010000272.1 GCA_021789355.1 Chloroflexota bacterium
CGCCACGGCTCATCCAGGACGCGGCGCGCGCGATGCTCCTCGGCCTCCCGAAACTCGCGCGCCTTGCGTTCGCGCTCGGCCTCGTTCGCCTTGTCGGCGTCGCGCCGGAGGCGTCCCTTGGTCCGCTTGAGCAGGTCGCCAGGATTGCGGTCCCGCAGCGTCTCGGACGCGAGGGCGCGGCTCACCCGATCGTCGCCGAACTCGGACACCATCTCGTGCAGCCACCGGAGCGCGTTCGGAGACGGCACAGCCACGAGGCGACAGTAGGTGTCGATCGCGCCGTCGTCGGTTTCCCCCGGACCCCCTTCCTCCGAGAGAACGGATGGTGATCGTGAGTGCGACTGCGATGCGCGCAGGCCCGCGCGCGAGGGATACGATTCGGGAGACGACGGGGATACCTCGGGGATAGTTTCCCCATCGTTTCCCCGTACGTTTCCCGACTGTTTCCCCGAGAGAGTGACGTGCCCGGAGGGGATGCCGTTCTCGTCCCGCCACTCGCGCACCCGGTCGGCGGGCGACCGCTGGTGACGGTGCCAGTCGTGGACGACGATCCGTCCATCCGGGAGGGCGGGCCATCGCTCCTGGCAGGCGTCACACTTGAGCGGCGCGACGTGGATCAGGCCCGTCGTGACGTAGTCGTCGGTGAAGCGGTCGTACCAGCCGAGGTCGGCCGCGAGGACGGCCCGACAGGCGAACTCCCCGGCCGGACGCCGGAGCTTCGCCGCTCCGAGCAGGTAGACCCACCCGAGGCGGGCGCGGTCGTTCGGCAGGGCGATCATCTTCTCGTTGCGGGCGAGCGTCGCGGAGACGAGCACGGAGGGGTCGCGTTCGGCTTGCGTCATCGGCCGGCGACGTAGGTGAAGGGGTCCAGGTAGATCGTCGGGCGAGCTTTCATCCCAGTCACGCGGCACGCCTCCGGGACACGACGAGCGGCAGCGGGGAGACGGCCCGGAGCGGGCAGTCGGCCTGCCGGCAGACGGCGTCCGGCTCGCAGGACTGGCACATGGCGACCGTGGCAGCGACGTATCGCTGGAGCTGGCGCCCGAGTGCGTCCTCGATGTGGTCCAGGCGGTTGCGCTCCTCGCGCCCGACGTGCTCGTGCCACGCCGCCTCGGCGTCGAGCAGCATGCGGATGGCCCCGATGACCTCGGCTGGCGCCCGACGCTCGCCGTAGGCGTAGGCCCGCAGCGTCCGCACCGAGCGGTTCGTGGCGAGAGCGGCGATGCGCCACGGGATCTCGCCGTGCCAGTCGCGGACAGCTGTGAACACCGCCCGCTGTTCGGCGAGGTTCATCTTGCCGCCACCCACAGCCCGAAGACGATCAACAGCGCGAACGCGCAGAACACGGCGAACGGATAGGCGAATGGGTGCCGCTCTTCGAGGTCGTCGGACCAGCGGTCGAGGCGCGCGATCATGCCGGCATCAACCCGAGCTCGACGAGATCCTTCTCGCCGACCACCGTGCACCGGTGCAGGCGGAACTTGCCGTCTCCGATGGGGATGGCGGCGATGTCAGCGGCCGTGAACTCCACGACGAGGATGTGGTGGCCGGGCCGCCACTCGCGCATCACCCACGGCAGCGTCGCGACGTTGATCCCAGCGGCGCACGCCGCGGCCTCGTCCGTGTCGGCGTCGGCGACATCCAGCGTCTCGCCGATGCGGTACGTGAGCTTGCCGACACTCTGGATCGGCGAGCGGAATGCGGAGTCCACCAGCTTGTAGGCGCGGATCGGCCCCGGCTGGTCGCGCAGCATGAGGAGATCGTTGACGCAGTACGGGTTGATGCCTACGGCCCCGGACAGGTAGGCCCCGGACAGGTAGGCCCCGGACAGGTTGGCCCCGGACAGGTTGGCCCCGGACAGGTAGGCCCCGGACAGGTAGGCCCCGGACAGGTAGGCCCTGGACAGGTAGGCCCCGGACAGGTAGGCCCCGGACAGGTAGGCCCTGGACAGGTAGGCCCCGGACAGGTCGGCCCCGGACAGGTCGGCCCCGGACAGGTAGGCCCCGGACAGGTCGGCCCCGGACAGGTTGGCCCCGGACAGGTAGGCCCCGGACAGGTTGGCCCCGGACAGGTAGGCCCCGGACAGGTTGGCCCCGGACAGGTTGGCCCCGGACAGGTTGGCCCGGGATTTCACTGCGGCCTCTACGGCGGCGCGCACATCCTCGGCGCCGTGGGCGACGAACAGCTCCGTGCCATCCGCCCGTCGGATCGTGAAGTCGCTCATGCTGCCCTCGTCGGCCAGATCGGCACCGTCGCCGCTCCTGCTTCTGCCAGCGCCATGTCGTCGGCGGCACGGCGCTCCGCGCGCACCGTGACGAGCTGCCGGACGGCGCGCTCGCGGCGACTTCTGATGTTCTCCCGGTACTCAGCGGCGGTCCGCGGCGCCCAGTAGCCACAGCCTGCGGATGCGACCGGCTCGCGCTTGTTGCGGAGCCCGTTGATCGCGTGCTCGATCTCGCGAGCCGTGACGCCCGCGCGCTGCGCCAGCGCCGCCTTCGTCTGCGCGTTCTCCCGCCCGTAGCGGAGGAGCATCCAGACGCCGGACTCCAGTTCCGTGAGGCGATCGCTCATGCCGCTGCCTCCACGAATGCATCGACGAGCGCGGCGTGGTTGGCGAACCATCCGTCGCGCCGACCCGCCGCGCCGTACCAGTGCCCCGAGCAGACGACGTGGCCCTTGTAGGCGAACCACGTCCGGGAGGGCGAGTCGCTCGGGACCGACTTCGCCGGCCGGATGCGGAAGCCGTCACGGCAGGGGCCGCAACCGGGATCCAGCAGCGGCGCGATGCAGCCCTCCGTGCTCGCGACCACGAGTGCGCCGGCCACCCCGGCGGCGTTCACTTCGCCTCCCCGAAGGCGATGGCGGCGACGCGGTCCCAGTCCTCGTCGTCCTCGGAGCGAGTGACGGCCGCCTGCTCGAGCGCGTCCGCGACGATCACGTCGAAGGGCTGGACGGCACCGTCCTTCCGCGTGAACTGCCGATGCTCGAGGCGCCCGACGACGGATACCTCCGCGCCAGCCACTAGATCGGGCTCCGCAGGCTCCCCGGAGAGCTCCACCAGGGTTCCCTTCGGCCTGCCGTCCGGATACGTGCCCGTGATGAGCCGGAAGCCGCGATGTGCGACGCCGTCCGGCCCGCGCCGCAACTTCCCGTCCTGCGACTGCGTCGGCTCTAGGCGGACGGTGCCGTGTTCCGTGACGACGCGCTGTTCCGTAGGCCGGGAAACAGCGGCGGTATGCGGAACAGGCCGGACGATCTCGCCCGTCGCGCCGTCCACCTGCCGGGGCGGCTTCGCGCGCCGCTCCTCGGAGTCAGACAGTTCGGGATCATCGCCGGTCGAGAGCAGGAAGGCCATCAGGAGCGCGTATTTCATCGCGTTCGTCTGCGCCTTGCCCGAGTACTTGTCGCCGCCGTCCGCGCCGGCCCCGAACGACTCAATGGTGACGGACTCGCCGGACTCGCCGTCCGTGATCGTCCATTCCGTGATGATGTCCACGGTCGTCATCGCGCCGCCCGACTTGGTGGCGTGCTCCGACTGCCCAAGGATCGTGACCTTGGTGGGCAGCATCGAGAGCACGTTCTCGGCGAGCGCGCGGCGGATGTAGTCCGCGGCATCTCCGACTTGGACGAACTCGAAGCCACCCATCGCGGCGGGCGCTTTGCCCCGCTTGGGGACGCGCTCGGCCTCCCACATGATCTTGGCGAGTTTCCGGTGCAGACTGCGGGTCTCGCTCATGCCGCCCACCGTCCGACCAGCGCGAGCACGTCGGCCTTCGCGGCCTTCCACTGCGCGTCAGCGCGGCGCTTCTCGGCGGCCGTGCGTGCGCCCTGCCGGATGCGGTGCCAGTGGTCCTTGCGCGCCATCGCCTCTTGCACGCGGCGCGTCGCTTCGTCGGGCGTCATGCCGCGTCGTCCTTCGCTCCATCCACGAGCAGGTCCACGGCCTCGTCTGCGCCGATCTCCGGCGCGCACTCCAGGCGCCTCGTCAGCGCATCGAAGTCGAGCGTCGGGCTGAGGTCGAGTCGCGCGAGCGCGCGGTCGCGCATTGTGGTCGCCGCCGCGATCAGGTTGTCGGCGGCCTGCACGGCCTCCTCGTCGTGGCCGGGGAAGATCTCGACCGTGGCCTCGCCGAACCTCCCGAGCGTCAGCACCTCGAACGCGCTGGAGTCTAGGTCGATGGTGGTCACGAACCACTCATCATCCGGTCGGAGGAACACCGATGTCTTGACTACGCCAGTCATCCGACTTCCCTCCATGCCGCCTTCCTAGCGGCCTCGATTGCGCCGATGGCGCGCTTGAGTTCGCGCTCGGCGCTCTTCACCAGCTCGGCCGCGTTCAGCACCGGCCCCAGCACGTCGAACGACGGCGACTCCGACGCCACCGCGTTCCAGGCCTTCGGCAGTGCCCCCTTCACGCGCACCTCGCGCAGCGCGACCATCGCCTCCATGAGCAAGTCGACCTGATCGACCTTCTCCGGGCGCCCGACCCGCTTCTGCGGAAACCTGACGATCTCCCCCATCCTCGATACCGACCCTCATGCGGTTGCCTTCACGGCAGCGACAGCCGCTGCCTGATGAGACCTGGCGGGATCGGGACGCAGGGCGGCACGCCGCGCCATCGCGCTGATGCGAGCGGCGGCCTGGAGAGCGTCCTGCCCGGCTCCGGTCGCCGCGAAGGCCGGGTCGTCGGCCGCGCGACGAGAGCACGCCTCGCACCATCCGAGGAAGAGCGAATGGCCGCAGTGCGGGCAGTCCATCAGGCGGCCCGGCGGCGCCGAGTCGCGACGCCGTACTGACGCATCCACCGGGAGACCGTGGAGTAGTCCACGTCGAGCGCGGCGGCGATCTCGGCCTGTGAGCGGCCGGCTGCTACCTGCTCGGTGAAGTAGGCGCCGAGGTCACGCCCGAGGCGGGCCTCCAGGCGCTGCTGGGCGTGGCTCTTGAGGTTGATCGGCTCCATGTGCGCAATCTTGGCATGATTGCGTAAGTTTGTCAAGCCTGCCAAGAATGATCACGGAGCGATCTAGTCGGAGATCTTTACGCTGCCTACCCTTCGGGGTGTGTACGATGCCCGCGTGCAACGTCAGTTCCGCGTGCTCGTCTACGATGCGATGCTCGCAAGGGGCCTCAAACAGAAGGCCCTTCGCGACGCAACGGGCGTGACCGCGTCAACCGTCTCGCGCTGGCTGACGGGCAAGAACGTGCCGAAGGAGCCGGAGATCCGGGAGAAGCTGGCGGCGGTGCTCGGCGTTACGCTGCGCGACCTTGCTCACCCGGAGGAGTGGATCGAGCGGGAACTGCTCGGGGAGGCTCGCCGGCTCTCCGACGACGCAACTGACACAGGGCTTCAGCGCGCCCGTCGGGGCCGAGAGCGTCGATCGCCGTGAAGGCGTCCTCCCACGCGGAGGCGATGCGCTCGTAACACTCGGCCAGGATCGCGTTGACACGGACCTGATCGCACATTGGGCCTATTGCTCTCCTGTGGGCTATGGGCCTGCCCACCCCGGGCGGTCGGAGCACAGACGCCGCCGCTCGCCACGCGCCGTCGTTCGCCCGCGCGCTCGGTGCCTTGGAGTCGCCCCCCCCCCCCCCCCCCGCGGCTGTGCCAGTCCCCCTCACTCCCGACGATCCAGCCTAGCCGTGCCAGCTTGCATGTCGCGGGCCTCTCGGGCCGTCCTACCTACCCGCTTGTACTACCGCGGCGTAGGACGTTCGCGTGATGGCCGGTGGACAGCGTGGACAACCGTGGCGCCATACCACGTCGGCCTTCACTCCGACTTACCTGATGCCGCGCGGCATTCGGCGGTGATCGCGGGCACCGGGGGCGTGTCGCCGGCGGGTCCGCGGGCGTATCGTGGGCGGGCGTCCTTGGGAGGGAGTGATGGCGACGCGCGCGATCCGGCGTCCGGCGATCCGCGCCGTCCTCCTCGCGCTGACCGTCATCGTCTCGGCAGGCTACCTCGTGCGGGCCGCGACGCCGGGGGCGTGGGCCGACACCTACGCTTACTGGACCTACCGTCTCGGGCCGGGCGCCTGGACCTTCCCGCCGAACGCGAACCTCGCCGGAGCCTCGGTCTCACACAACTACTCCCCAGCCTTCGCGCAGGCCATCGCGCCATTGCAGGCGCTCTCGTTCCCCGCGTTCAGCTTCCTCTGGACGGCCGGCGCCATCGCGCTGTTGATTCTGCTCGTCGGCCCACGATGGGCGGGGCTGGCCGCGCTGCTGCTGCCGCCCGTAGACCATGAGCTCTGGAACCCGAACGTCGCGCTCGCGCTGGCCGCGGTCTCGGTGTGGGGCCTGCGTTGGCCCGCACTCTGGGCTGCCGTGTTTCTGACGAAGATCACGCCGGGCGTCGGTGTAGCATGGTTCCTCGTGCGTCGCGAATGGCGCAGCCTCGCCATCGCGCTCAGTGCGACGGCCACCATTCTCGCGCTGTCGGTGGCCGTGGATTCCTCGTCGTGGCAGGCATGGGTCGGGTGGCTGCGAGCGAACAACGGCGCAGCGACGCCCGGCTACGCCTTCGCCGTTCCCCTCGGCGTGCGTCTCCCGCTGGCACTCGCGCTTACGGCGTGGGCCGCGCGCACCGACCGACCGTGGGTGCTCCCGATGGCTGTTTGGATCGCGCTGCCGTTCATCGCGTGGCAGAGCAGCGTGCTATTCCTCGCGCCAGCGGTGCGGTGCCTACGACGTGACGACACGAACGGGGCCGTGGCTCGCGACGCCCATCGGCCCGGCGACGGGCTGGCTCATCACGGTCCAGAGGCCCTGCGGGGCGGACGTGATCGTCCGCACGGGATCGGGGGCCGGGAACGTCGCCGCCCGGATCAGTCGATGATTGAGCATCACGCGGCCTGCTCGACGGCGAAGAACTGGCAGACCTGACCGGATCCGGCCCCGCCGTGCAGGATCACTCCGTCGGTTCCGACGAGCTGGCACCACATGAGTGTGACGGTGTGCGAGCCAGCCGAGACGGCGCCGGAGAGGAACTGGAACGAGACATTCTCTCTGCAGCTGGCCGCGGCGAAGCGCACCACGAGTAGGCCCTGCGTCGCACTCCCCACGCGCGTTCCGTCGATGGCTATATCGAGGGCAACGGCGTCGCCTGCGCCGTTGCCCTCGACTGATCCGACGAGGCCGATGAGAATCCGATGCGCGCCCGTCGTGAGCGAGAAGCTCATATTTGTTGCGTCCACAGCCGCGAAGGTCGCAGACGAGATCGTGTAGTCGCCAGCGGTGCGCATGTAGGCGGCCGAGGCGAGCGCACCCCCGCCACCCGCACCCCATGACCCGTCGCCCTTGAGGACGTCCGTCGCCGCGCCCGATAGCTTCGGCAACAGGCCGTGGTGTGCGGAGGTGGCGTTGGCCGTCACGTTGTCGGCGCTGACGTCGAGATCGGCCGGCAGGACGGCCGAGTAGGCGGGGCCGGTGCCGCCGTGCAGGACGGTGTTCGCGCCGCCCACGGCGAGCCGTCCGGGTGCGCCCGCCGTGCCGCCGACGATGATGTCCCCGGCGGTCGTCATGGGGTTGGCCATGCCCGACCCGATGAGCGATGTCCCCGCACCCCACGCGCCGG
>JAJYJR010000273.1 GCA_021789355.1 Chloroflexota bacterium
GCGAGCGACTCGCGTGGCGTGAGCGGGCGCCGTCCCACGACGGCCCTCCCGACGAGGAACAGGGCCACGAAGACGACGTAGACGAGCGCGACCGCCGGCCGGAAGAAGTAGTCATTGTCGGCGGTGAGGAACTTCCCGATCTCGTCGATGAAGGTCCCGAACCCGAGCCCGGCGACGATGGCCGCGGTGCGCTGGACGGAGCGGTCGAGGAAGAGCAGCAGCATGCCCAGCGCGACGAGCATCAACAGGCCGCCCCACAGCATGTGCGCGACGTGAAGACCACCACCGCCGATCCGCGGGTACCCCGTCGCGGCAAGAAACGCCCGGATCCCGAGGAAGGAGACCACCGCGGCCACCAGGAACGTCTCGAGGAGCCACGCGGCATCCGCGTTTCGCGTTCGGCGTCGCAGGAGGCTTTGGATCATGGGCCGGAGCATACGTGGCGGGTGAAGCGTGCCGCACGTGCCGGTGGGGAGCCGGTCCCGCCCTGCCGGGGCGTGGCCGCCGCGGACGGGACGCTTCCCGTGGACACCCTGCTCGCGGACCGGCAGCTGTGGGAGGAACGGGTCGGGGACGTCTCCGTGCCGTGGTGATCCGGGCGGGGTCGTCGATCGCGGCATCCGCTGCCTCGGCCACCGGGCAGCTCCCGGGTACACTGCCCCGAGTGGAACGCCGCCGTGTCTCGTCAGGATCGCCGTATGAGCCCGTCGTCGGGTTCAGTCGGGCGGTCCGAGTGGGGGATCGCGTGCTCGTGAGCGGGACCGCGCCGGTCTGGCCCGACGGCTCCTGCGATCCTGATCCGGCCGTCCAGGCCAGGCGCTGCCTGGAGATCGTCGAGTCGGCGCTGCGGGAGGCCGGGGCGACCATCGCCGACGTGGTCCGGACGCGGACGTACCTGCTCGATCGGGACGACTGGGAGGCGGTCGGCCGGGCGCACGGTCAGGTGTTCGGCACAGCGAGGCCGGCCAGCACGATGGTGGTCGTGGCCGGGCTGCTCGATCCGCGCTGGCGGGTCGAGATCGAGGCTGAGGCGGTGGTGCCGGCGGACGCGGTCGTGCCGGTTGACGCGGGACACACGGTCGGCGCCCGGCAGGCCAGTTGACGGCGACGAAGAGGGGAGCGAACGATGGACGACCTGGTGGAGCACGTGCTGGCGATCCTGTCGACGACCCCGGAGCGCTGGCGCGCCCTGGCCGGCACGGTGCAGGGCGACCTGCTGGCGCGGGCCCCGGCGCCGGGCGAATGGTCGGCCCTGGACTGCCTGCGGCACCTGCTGGCGACCGAGCGCGTGGCGTTCCCGGTCCGGGTGCAGGCGTTCCTCGACGGGCACGACCTGGCGGCCTACGATCCCGATGCGGCCGGTGCCACGTCCGGCCCCGTCGATCCGGGCGAGCTGGTCGCGGAGTTCGAGGATGTGCGGGCGCGGAGCCTGCAGCTCCTCACGGGGCTCGAGACGGCGGATCTTCGCCGGACCGCGCGCCACGCGGAGCTGGGCCCGGTGACGCTCGAGCAGATGCTCAACGAGTGGGCCGGCCACGACCTGATGCACACGGTGCAGGCGGAGCGGGCCCTGATGCAGCCGTTCATCGCGGGGAGCGGCCCGTGGCGTGGTTACTTCTCGGACCACGAGGTGAAGGGCCGCGCGGCCGGAGCGTAGCCGGCCGGTCGCCATTGCCGCGCAACTCGCGGTGCTGGTTGGCGGGCGCCCGTCCTACACTTGCCGTATGCCCACAGCAGCCGCGCCAGACGACATCAAGCGCTACCGGGAGAACCTGCAGGGCGAGATAGACGGCACCGCCACCTACCTCGCCATGGCCGATGGTGAGAAGGACCCGCCGCTGAAGGAGCTGTACCGCCGGCTCGCCGAGACCGAACGCCGGCACGGTGCGGTCTGGGAGCAGCGGCTGCAGGATGCGGGCGTCGATACGAGCCGCATGGGACCGTCCTGGCGGGCCCGGGTACTCGGCTTGATCGCGCGCCGGCTCGGGGCCGGGGTCATCGCGCCGACCGTCGCCGAGCAGGAGGGGCGCTCCCAGGGCATGTACGACACGCAGCCCGAGGCGGCTGGGACCAGCCTGCCGCAGGACGAGCGATCGCACGCACGGCTCTTCCGGGAGCTGGCCGGCGGCAAGGGGCTGGCAGGCGTGGAGCTGGCGCGGATCGAAGGGCGGCACCGGTCGACCGGTGGCAACGCGCTGCGCGCCGCCGTGCTGGGGGCGAGCGACGGTGTGCTGTCCAACACGAGCCTGATCATGGGGGTGGCCGGCGCGGCCGTCGGCAACGGTGCCGTGGTGGTCGCGGGGCTCGCCGGGTTGCTCGCCGGCGCCTTCTCGATGGGGCTCGGCGAGTGGTTGTCGGTGCAGAGCGCGCGCGAGCTCTATTCGCACCAGATCCGGGTCGAGCGCGAGGAGCTCGAGGCGATCCCCGAGGAAGAGGAGGTCGAGCTCGCCCTGATCTATGAATCCAAGGGCGTCCCGGAGGACCAGGCCCGCCGGATCGCGAAGCAGATCATCCAGGGCGACCCGCGCGTCGCGCTGGACACGCTGTCGCGCGAGGAGCTGGGGATCGACCCGGAGGAGCTCGGCGGATCGGCCTACGAGGCCGCGTTCACCTCGTTCCTGCTGTTCGGATCGGGGGCGCTGGTGCCGCTGCTGCCGTTCCTGATCGGCAGCGGTGCGCCGGCGATCGTGGTGTCGCTGGTCCTGGCAGGTGTGGCGTTGTTCGGGGTGGGGGCCGCGATCACGATCGTGACGGGCCAGGATGCGCTGCGTTCCGGCCTGCGCCAGGTGGGGTTCGGGCTGGCCGCCGCCGCGGTGACGTTCGGCATCGGCCACCTGGTGGGTGCGGCAGTGCGGTAACGGGGACGATCCGGGTCGCGAGCCGCGCGCGGCAGGCAGGCCCGCCGCGGTGCCCCCTCGAGGGTCTGTGTTCGACTGGGCGTGGCGGCAAGTCGCTATCGCACACCGGGTGTGCGTCAGCGGCAGGTTCGGCCGCAGGTGTCGCTATCGCACACGGAGAGGGCACTACGCGCCGCCCGGATGATCGCCGGCCGGTCTCCCGGCCCCGCGCCGAGCTCGCTGATCGGGGCGGGCAGGTTTCCCGGGCCCAGCGGCGGCCTCCAGGATGCCGTCTGGCCTCGTAAGGCCCTCAGGATGTGCGTCAGCGGAGAACCGGGATGCGGCGACTGGGATGCGGCGGGCTGGAATGCGGCAGCCCGCGCGCCCTATGCCTCCGCGAGCGCGCGCCCGAAGATGCCCAGCGCCTCGCCGATCTCCGCGCTCGTCACGTTGAGCGGCGGGATCCAGCGGATCACGTTGTGGTCCGTGCCGCAGTTGAGCAGCAGCAACCCGAGGTCCGCCGCCTTCGCGAGGACGCGGCTCGTTCGGGCCTCGTCGGGCGCCTTCGACATGGGGTCTGAGACGAACTCGACCCCGATCATCAGCCCATACCCGCGCACGTCGCCGATGCGCTCGTCCCTGGCCCACAGCCGCTGGAGGCCGGCCCGCAGTTCGGCGCCCCTCGCCGCCGCGTTGGCCACCAGCCCCTCCTCGCGGATCGTCTTCAGGACCGCGAGCCCTGCCGCGCACGACACCGGGTTGCCCCCGAACGTCGTCCCGTGCGCGCCCACGCCCCAGCGCTCCTGGAGCTCGCGCCTCGTGACGAGGGCCGAAAGCGGGAGCCCGTTGGCGATCGCCTTGGCGAGGCAGACCGCGTCGGGCACCACTCCGCCGTGCTCGAAGCCCCACATCTTGCCGGTGCGCCCGTAGCCGCACTGGATCTCGTCGGCCACCCAGAGGATGCCGTACTCGTCGCAGATCTGGCGCACACCCTGCAGGAAGCTGGCGGGCGCGGGGCGGTACCCGCCCTCGCCCTGCTCGGCCTCGAGCACGAGCGCCGCCACCGACCGACCCGGGATCTCGCTGGTCAGCAGGTCCCGCAGCGCGGCCAGCGCCCGGCGGCTCGCCTCCTCCTCCCCGCCCATCCGGTACGCGTCCGGGAACGGCGCATGGTAGACGGAGGGCAGGAGCGGCTCGTACCCCGATCGGTAGTTCAGGTTCGTGCTGGTGAGGGCGACCGAGCCCATGGTCCGCCCGTGGAAGCCGCCCCGGAACGCCACGACGCCCGGCCGGCCGGTCACGCGCCGGGCGAGCTTGACGGCGCCCTCGATCACTTCCGTGCCTGCGTTCGAAAAGAACACGGTGTCGAGCGGGTCGGGGAGGGCGGCCGCGATCTCGGCCGCCAGGCGGGCGGTCGGCTCGGCGAACCCTGCGCCGTTGATGTGGACCAGCGTGTCGACCTGGCGGTGGATCGCCTCGGTCACGGCCGGGTGCCCGTGGCCCAGGACGCTGGTCGCGATGCCGCAGACGAAGTCGAGGTAGGTGCGCCCGTCGACGCCGTAGAGCCGGTGTCCCTCGCCCCGCGCGATCGCCCGTTCCGCCTTGAGACCCAGGACCGGCGACATGTGCTCCTGCGCGAGGGTCACGAACTCGGGCGTGGAGGTGGGAGTGTCGAGCATGGCTGGCCTCAGGCGCGGGCCGTCCGCCACGGCGGCGAGCAGGCAGGGACGGTTGGGGAACGAGTATACCGGCGCGGACGGCCGGCACCGGGCCGGCGATGCCGGTACGTGCGCCGCGGCTCCGCCATCGGGCGGCATGCGGCACCCTCGCGCTCATACAATATGGAGGCTGCCCGCGCGTCTCCCCGGCCTCGTCCCAACGCAACGCCCGAGACAGCACGCGAAAGGATCGCCGCCCGTGATCGACCTCACCCTGAGTCCGGAGCAGCGGCTGGTGCGGCAGAGCGCCCGGGAGTTCACCGAGGCAGAGATCCTGCCGTACATCCGGGAGTGGGACGAGCGGGGCGAGGTGCACCGCGAGGTCTTCGCGAAGATGGGCGAGCTGGGCTTCCTGGGCGCCCCGATCCCGGAAGCGTGCGGCGGCCCGGGGCTGGACTACGTCAGCTTCGGGCTCCTGTGCGAGGAGCTCGAGCGGGCCGACACGGCGTTCCGCGTGATCATGAGCGTCCACGTCGGGCTGAACTCACTGACGCTCCTGCAATGGGGGACCGAGGACCAAAAGCGACGATTCCTGGTGCCGCAGGCACGGGGCCAGAAGCTCGCCACGTTCGGGCTGACCGAGCCAGGCGTGGGAACCGATGCCGCCAACCTGCAGACGAGCGCCCGCCGCGACGGCGACGCGTACGTTCTGAACGGCTCCAAGATCTGGATCAGCCTGGCCGACGTGGCCGACCACTTCCTGGTCTTCGCCACCCTGGACCGCGCCCTGGGGCACCGGGGCATCACCGCGTTCATCGTCGAGCGGGGCATGCCCGGCTTCAGCACCGGGACGATCCACGGCAAGATGGGAATCCACGCCGGGAACACCGGCACCCTCTTCTTCGACGAGGTCCGCGTCCCGGTCGAGAACCGCGTGGGCGAGGAGGGCGAGGGCTTCGTCGTCGCCATGAGCGCCATCGACCAGGGGCGCTACACGGTGGCCAGCGGGGCGGTCGGGCTGGCCCAGGCGTGCCTCGAGTCCTCGGTCAAGTACGCCCACGAACGGCACACCTTCGGGCGCGAGATCGGCCAGCACCAGCTGGTGAAGCAGATGATCGCGAAGATGGGGCAGGGGATCGAGGCGGGCCGGCTGCTGTGCTGGCAGGCGGCGGCGCTCAAGAACCGGGGCCTGCGCAGCACGCGGGAGACGAGCCTGGCCAAGTGGTTCTGCACAGAGCACGCGGTGCAGTCGGCCCTCGACGCGATCCAGGTCCACGGCGCGTATGGGTACTCGAGCGAGTACCCGGTCGAGCGCTACCTGCGCAACTCCAAGGCGGCCGTGATCTACGAGGGCACGAGCCAGCTCCACACCCTGATCCAGGCCGACTACCTGCTGGGCTACCGCGAGGACCGACCGCTCCGATGTCCGCCGGTCCCGGCGCAGGGGTTCGAGCGGGGATGATCGCCGGGCACGTCGCTCGGCCCGAGAGGTCTACGGTCGCGTGATCGCGCCCACCCGTGCGATGGGGCGACCCGCCGAGCCTGTCGCTCCGCCCGACTGGTCGGCGGCCGACCTGGCGCGCCTGGCGGCGGTCTTCGAGACGTTCGTGCCGGGTGGCGCCATCCGGCGATCGGCGATGGCCGCGGCGTTGCTGTCGAAGGTGGCGGACCCGGCCGACGTGCGCATGCTCCGCCTGGCGCTGCGGGCGCTGGACAGCCGGCCGGCGAACGCGCTCCTCGGCCACGGCGCGGTGCGCTTCCGCGACATGCCCGCCGAGCGTCGCGAGGCCATGCTCCTCCGGTGGGCAACAAGCCGCGTGCCCCAGCGGCGGACCGCCTTCCAGACCCTCAAGCGCCTGGCGTGCTTCCTCGCGTACGCGGATCCCGGGCCGGCAGAGGGGAACGGCAACGTGCTCTGGGGCCGCATCGGCTACCGGCCGGTCGACGAGCCCGTGACGGCGCAGCCTCCGGCGATCCGGACGCTGGACCCGGCCGCGGTCGAGGCCGGGCGGTCACGTGGCGCGCCGGTGGGAACGGAGGCCCGGGACGCCGGTCCGCTCGCGCTCGAGGCGGACGTGGCGATCGTGGGGAGTGGTGCGGGCGGCGGCGTGGTCGCGGCGATGCTGGCTGCGGCCGGCCGGGACGTGCTCGTGATCGAGGCCGGCGCGTACGTGCCCGAGACCGAGATGACCGGGCGCGAGCTGGACGGGTTCGACCGCCTGTATCTGGACCATGGCATGACCTCGACGGCCGATCTGGGCGTCGCGATTCTGGCGGGGTCCACGCTGGGGGGCGGCACGGTCGTGAACTGGACGACGTGCTTCGCGCCGCCGGAGTGGCTGCGGGCCGAGTGGACGGCCCGGCACGGCCTCGAGGGGTTCGACGGCCCCGACACGGCGGCCGACGTGGCGGCGCTGGAGTCCGAGCTGGGCGTGGCGCCGCCCCCGGGGATCCCACCCAAGGACCGCGCCATCCTCGAGGGCGCGGCCGGGCTCGGCTGGGACGCGGCACCCCTGATGCGGGACGCGGACGGGTGCGGGGACTGCGGCGCCTGCGGCTTCGGGTGCCGGCGCGGCGCGAAGCGGTCGGGCCCCCGCGGCCACCTCGCCGAGGCGGCACGGCATGGCGCGCGCTTCCTGGCACGCGCGCACGCCGACCGCGTGGTGGTTGAGCGAGGGAGCGCGGCCGGGGTGACCGGCCGGGTCGGGCTGCCCGATGGATCCGTCAGGCCGTTCACCGTGCGCGCCCGGCAGGTCGTGGTCGCCGCCGGGGCCCTGCGCACTCCCGCGGTGCTGACCGGGAGCGGGGTGGTCCATCCCGCGGTCGGGTCGAACCTGCGGCTGCACCCCGTCGCTGTGGTTGCCGGACGGATGCCCTGGCCGGTCGAGATGTGGCACGGGACGCTGCAGGCGGCCAGCTGCGGCCAGTTCCTCCGACCGGGACCGGTGGACCGCCAGCACCACGGCCCCGCGCACGGCGGCTTCATCGTCGAATCCGCCCCCGGGCATCCCGGGTTGATCGCGATGGCGTTCCCCTGGTCAGGCGCCGCCGACCACGC
>JAJYJR010000274.1 GCA_021789355.1 Chloroflexota bacterium
CCGTTTGATGAGCAGCCTCGCCTCAGCCAGAGGAGTGTCACCGGTCAATTTCCGGGCGAGGTCCAGGGCCTGCGCGGCCTCGCGGAAATCACCGCCCAGGTAGAGGGCGTCGCCTCTCGATTCGGCGGCAGTCAGGTTGCGGACCCGGGCCGGGTCCGCAACCAGCCCCGGCGGACGGCCTCGCCCACCGCTCCCGCGGTGGTCGTGACCCCCATTGCCGCCCTGGCGTCGGCCAGGCGACGGTCGGCGGTACGCCGGCTGATGCCCAGGCCCCGGCCAGCCTCTGACACGGAGCGGCCGCGGGCGACGAGGGCGAGAAGCGACAACGCCTCCGGGGCCATCGCAGTTGCCGCCTCCACGGGCCAGACGTGATGCGTCACCGCCCCGATGCGGCCGAGGTCGGCCAGGAGACGGTGGCGGACGTCGGTTGCGCAGGTCGCGTGGACGAGGAGGCCGTGGCCGTCGAGCGCCGCCAGCAGGGCGGCAGCCGCGGCCTGGTCGTCGTCGACGGTGACGGCGAGGACCACGGGTCGATCACCGCCGCCGCCGAACGCGTCGAGGACCCGCCAGCCGGACCGGGCGAGATAAGACCGGGTCTCCGCGATGATG
Organism: Chloroflexota bacterium; assembly: GCA_021789355.1. Next base: position 610 of record JAJYJR010000274.1, read on the forward strand.
CCCTCGGCGTCAAAGCGATCGTCCACGACGATGAGGGGCGGTGCCTCGCCGCCGCCGGCGGCAGCGAGCGCCTGGGCGCGGGAGTCGACGCCGAGGCGGGCCATCGCCCGCGACAGGGCCTGGGCGACGGTCGGCCGGCCGAGGCCCATCTGTCGCGCGATCTCCGTGTTCGTCAGGCCACGACCGACGAGGTCGAGGACCTCGCGCTCCCGCTCGGTCAAGGACACCGCAGCGCGGCGCCCGCCGCGGCGACGCCCCACCGGCTCGCCGGCGAGGCGGAGCGAACGACGGATCCTCGATGCGAGCGGCACGAAGCTCATGGCCTCGGCGCGCCCGAGCGCGCCGCGCAGGAGGCTGACGGCCTCCGGATGCCCGGCCCGGCGCGCCGCTTCGCCGGCCGCCCAGCGGCAGACGGCCTCGCGAGGGGCCATGAACGGCTCCCACAGCGTGGCTGCTGCCTGGAACCGGGCGCTCGCGGCGGCAGGATCGGCGGCCAGCAGCTCCAGGCCCGCCGCTTCGAGCGCCGCCCCCGCGAGACAGGGCACGGCCGGAGCGGGCGGGACGGGATCGGGCTGCCGGCGCGACTCCACCTCTGCCCAGGCCCGGACGAGCGCGGGTAGGACGACGTTGAGCTGGCTCACCCTTGGAAAGGCAAGGACCGTGGAGGACAGCTCCAGGCATCGACGGCTGCGCCCTTCCCAATAGGCCGCCTCGGCCGCCTCGTCGAGACGGTCGGCCTCCTCGGTCGCGTTGGGGACCGGAGCCTGGACCAGGCGGCGAACATGTGAGGCTTCCTCGAACCGGCCCGCGAGGACCAGCGCCCGGGCGAGGTAGACCTGCGCTCGCTGCCGGATCACCGCGGAGGCTGGTCGCTCGAGGAGCTCGTCGCCCAGCTCGATCGCGGCAGCGAGGTCGCCGGCCAGAGTCAGCGACTGGACGCCCTCGACGAGCAGGCCCGCGGCGCGCCCGTGAAACCCGGCAGCATCCTGCCGTTCCCCCTCCTCGCAGGCGAATCGCGCCGCCTCCGCCGCTCCCACCTCGAGGAGAAGCCCGTTGTGAAGGGGGTAAGCCGTCATCCCCGCGGCCGCCTCGTCGCCGGCAGCCCGGGCCCGGTTCCATTCCTCGCGCAACCGACCGACGACGCCGCTCCGGCCGGCAAGTTGCGTGGCGCTGGCGTGGACCGTGGTGAGCCGGCAGGTCACCAGCGACCCTGCCCCGGCGATGACCTCGTCCAGGAGCTCGAGGGCTTGCTCGAGGTGCCCGGTATTCGCCAGCTGGCGGGCTCGGGCGCACGCTACCTCCAGCTCCCCGGGCGTCTCCGGAAGGCGGGGGACCGTCGCGTGCTCGAGGACGCGCATCGCCTCCTGCGGCCTGCCCATCGACCACAGCGCGTCACCCAGCAGCGCGTCGCGCCACGCTGCGCTGTCGGCGTCACAGGCCAGCGGCCGCTGGAAGAGGCGCACGACGGCGGCGTCGTCACCCAGGTCTCGGTAGGCGCGCGCGGCATCCAGCCGGTAGCCGTCCGCGGACGCACCGGTCGACCCGGCGGCGCAGATCTCGAGCAACGCGGCGCGGCGCGCCGGCGGCGCGTCCGCGAGCGCCGGCTCAGCGACTGCAACCGCGTCCGGGAGGGCGCCAGCGTCGAGGAGCATCCCGGCGACCGCCAGCGGATCGTCCATGAGGCCGGCAAGCTCCCGGCGCAGCGCCGCCCGCTCGCGCTCCGGCACGAGGGGAACGATCGCCTCGCCCAGGATCGCGTGGCGCACCTGTGCCTCGCCGTCCCGGATCGCGACCAGGGCGCGGGCTGCGAGCCCGTCGATGCCCGCTGGGAGCCGTGCCACCGGGATGGGACGAGCCGCCAGCGCGAGGAGCCACAGGAGGTGCCGCTCATCGGACGGCAGACCGAGGATGCGGGCGGCCATCGCGAGGCGCATCGTCGGCGACTCGCTGCCGTCACGGGCAAGCTCCTCGAGGAGCAGCGGGTTGCCGGCCGCGCGGGCGACGATCCTCGCCTGGCGGGCAGCGGTGAGCCCCGGCCGCGTCTGTCGGGCGATCCTGCCCGCCGACGCATCGTCGAGCGCCACGAGCTCGACCAGTTGCCAGGGGCGTGATGCCAGCGTCGGGGGCGGCGCCTCGCGGCTCGCAACGACGATCGCGATCCGGCCGGCGAGGCGCGCGAGGACGTCTCGCGACTCGCGATCGGCCCACTGCACGTCGTCCATGAACAGGATCTCCGGGCCGACGGCGCGCTCGACTTCGCGGGCCACGTGCTCCACGTCCCCGACGACTTCCGCGGCGAGCGAGCGCGGCAGGGCATGGTACGAGACCGCGCCGAGGGTGGCGAAGCCGGCGCCCTCGTAAAGGCGACGGCCGCTCCGAGCGACGGCCGCCCGGACAAGGGAGGTCTTGCCGATGCCGGGCTCGCCCACGACCCAGACCGGCCGGTCGGCGGCCAGCGCGGCGGCGACGCGGGCAAGCTCGGAATCGCGCCCGATGAGGTTCGCCCCGGCGTCGCTGTCCACCTTGGGGATCGTGCGCGCTCCCGCGTCGTGGCGCAACTGGACGCTTGATCGGCGGCGCGGGGCCCCGTTCACCTTCGCGGCCGCGAACGAGGTAGCCACGGGCGCGACGTTCATCGGCCGGAGCCAGGCGGGGCCGAACGCATGAACGGTTGAGAAGGACGACTGCTCGGGGTCGGCGGCCCGCTCCCGCCGGGCGGGAGCTGCTCGTTTGGGGTGCGGTTCGCACCGACCGCCCTCGGCGCGGCGTCCGCCGGAGCGCCGCCGAGCTCGAGTCCGCCGTCGCGCTCCTGGAATCGCCCGCATCGCCGAGCGGGCGGTCACACTCGTCGGTGCGGATCGCTGCCTCGCGCAAGCCGGCTGATCTGACGCCCATGACCGAGGCGGCAGCCCCGGACTCGCATACGGATTGGGATCACCCCAGAATGGCAGGGTGACCCCGTTGCGGACCACCGTCCGAACCCCCGCGCTTGAAATCGCATCCGAGGCGAACGGGCCGGAGACCGGCACGCCGGTCGTTCTGCTCCACGACTTCCCCGACGACATGCCCGCCCATGACGCGACGCGCGAGGCGGCGCGGCTGTGAGTCGGAGCGGTTCCGGGTTCGTTGGACGCTCCAGAGAGCTCGAGGCGTTGCGCGCCCTCGGGTCGCTCGCCGCGAGCGGGCGAGCGGCAGGAGCAGTTGTCGTTGCTGAACCCGGGCTGGGCAAGTCGCGGCTCCTGGCGGAGGCCGCGTGGCGGATCCCGATGCCGGTCGTTCGCGTCCAGGGCTATGAGCCGGGGCGCGAGATCGCCTTCGCAGCGGCCGGCGGCCTCCTGCGCGAGTTGTCGCGCGCTCCAGCGGCCGGCGGCCGGCTCGAGGCACTGCTCGTCGGCGACGCCGGCGCCTCTGGCGCGTTCGAGACCGTCCGGCTCTTCGAGGTCGCGTTCCGCTGCCTCGCCGAGCTCGCCCCGCTCGGCATCCTCGCCGACGACCTGCAGTGGGCGGACACGGAGACGCTCGCCCTCCTCGAGTACCTCGTCACGGCGACCCGGGCCGGCCACGTGCCGTTGCTCCTCCTCTGCGCCAGTCGCCCCTGGGAGGCGCTCGAGCCGTTCGCCGGGAGCCTGGGTGACCTGCTGGCGGCCGAGTGCTTCCGGCGCATCGAGCTGGGACCGCTGGAGCAAGCCGAAGGGATCGAGCTCGCCTCGCAGCTCGCGCCCCGCCTGAGCCACGAGGCCGCCGAGCAACTGTGGCGGCTGGCCCATGGGTCACCGTTCTGGTTGGCTGCGCTGGCGACCGGGAGCGGCGGCGGGCCCGACCCGGGGCAGCTGATCCACAGCCGCTCCTCGGGTCTCGCGGGCGATGCCGGCCGCCTCTTCGCCCTGCTGCTCGTGGCCGGCGAGCCGCTGGCGCTCACGGACCTCGCGGAGATCCTCGGATGGCCCGAGGAGCGCACGTACCTGGCGGCCCGGAGCCTGGTCAACCGCGGGCTCGGACTCATGAACGGCACGCTTCGGGTTGCCCACGACCTCATCCGCGAGTCGGCCGTCATCGAACTGCCGGAGGCCGAGCGCCGCGGGCTGCACCGTCGCCTCGCCGGATGGCTGGAAGGCTCGGCGGGCGAGGACGTACGAGAGCTGTCGCGTGCGCTCGATCATCGACTCGCGGCCGGGTTGCCGGCCGTCGACCTGGCGCTGCGCATCGCCGGCTCCCCGCAGCGGCGGCTGCTCGGCGGCGAGGGCCTCGCGACGCTGGCGGGCATCGCGGACGCGGCTTCCGACAACGTGGGGACATCTCTGCGGCGCGCCGTCGCGCGGCTGGCGAGCGAGCTGGGCCAATGGGACGTGGCGGTGGCGCGCTGGGCCGAGCTGGCCGACCGCCTCCCCGGGGATGTCGAGCGCGCCGACGCGGCACTCGCCGCCGCGACGGCGGCCTTCCGGCTCGGTCGACCCGCCGACGTCCACGCGTTTGCCCATCGCGCCCGAGCAGCTGGCGGGGCAGACCCCCGCGTCGGGATCGAGGCCGACTGCCGGGATGTCCAGGCCCTCAACTGGCTCGAGGGTCGACCGGCCGCCGCGGAGCCGCTCATAGACCGAGCGATCGCAGCCGCCGAGTCGCTCGTCGGGCAGGCGGGCGGGGTGGGCTTCCTCGACGACACGGCCTGCGACGCCTACGTCGAGGCGGTTCGCACAAGGCTCGACGCCGCCATCCGCCGGGCTGATGCCGAGATGGTGGCCACCTGCGCCGATCTCATCCAGAAGGCGGCCCGTGACCCCGCCGAGGTGCTCGCGGCAGCCTCCGACGCGATCTTCTCGATGCTCCAGTTCGAAGGCCTGCCGGGACCCGCGGAGCCACGAGCACAACGGGCGCTCGAGGAGGCGCGGCGGCTCACGCTGCCCAGCCTGGAGGTCGAGGCGACGCACTGGGCGGGCTGGATCGCGCAGCACCGAGGGCGCCTCGACGAAGCCAGCGAAATGATGCGCCAGGCAGTCCCTCTTGCCGAACGCGTCGGGCCTCCGCGTCGGTTCACGCTCACGCAGCTCCAAGCAGTCGCGCACAGCATCGAGGCGAGTCGCGGCAACTGGCGGAAGGCCGTCGCAGCGATCGAGCAGACGATGGCCGCCGAGCCCAACCCGCACTTCCGCCTCATCATCCGCATGCTCCACGTCTGGCTGCTGGGCCGGTTCGCAACCCCCGGATCGGCCCGGCTCGAGGCGGTGCTGGAAGCATTTGAGCCGGACATCGAGGCAGCCGACTGCGGGCGCTGCCACTGGGAGTCGGTCCTGCATGGAGCCGAGGCCGCCGCCCGGCTCGGCAAGCTCGAGCTGGCTGATGCGTTGCTCGAGCAGTGGGACGCCGCGCAGCCGCAGCCGCGCCCGGGTCCGGCAGCCCGTCGGACCTACGTGGACGCGCTCGTCGCTGCATCGCGAGACACGGCGGCCAGCCTGTCGCTCTTCGACGACGCGGCCGGTCTCGCCGAGGCCGCGGGGCACGCGCTCATGCGACTCTGGATCGAGCTCGACCGCGGCGTCGCCCTCGCCCGCATCGACCAGGCGAGCGCGGTGGCCGCGCTCAAGGGTGTCGCCCGCCAGGCCGAGGCCATGGGAGCGCTGAGCGAGCGCCAGCTCGCCATCCGCGAGCTTCGGGCCCTTGGCGTGCGCACCTGGCGTCGCGGGCGGACGGCTGAGGCGGGCGAGCTCACCGGTCGTGAGCGCGAGATCGCCGAGCTGGTCGCTGCGGGAGCGAGCAACCCGGAGATCGCGCAGACGCTCTTCGTGTCCCGCAAGACCGTCGAGCGCCACGTCTCGAACATCCTGGCCAGGCTCGGCGCCCGCAATCGCGCCGAGCTCGCCGCGCTGCTGGCGCGAAAAGCGAGGGAGTTGCCCGATGATCGCCTGCCCGGAGCCCCGTAGCGTGCCCGAGCGATGGGGCTGCTGGTGGTGCTCGTACCCGCCGATCACGAATTGACGCTCGGCCCGCCCGCCGTCGAGGCGCTCGCCCGCCTCGGGGTGACCAGCGTCGCACTGGCACGCGACGATCTCACGGCGGCCGTCATCCTGGAGGGCTGGGCGTTCGATCCTGGCCGCCCGCACGCGGCGCTGTCCGCGCTCGGAACGACCTCGGGCGAGGCGCGGACGCTGCAACCGATCGTGCAGATGGCGGTCACGGCCGCCGCGACCGAAGGAGAGGTTCTGGAATGAAGCGGATCGCACTGGCACTTGGGCTGATCGCCGCGCTGGCCTTCGCCGGGACTGCGGCGGCGGCCGGCCCGCCGACAACGCCGAACGGGTACGCCGGGGCCCTGAACATGGCCAACGACAACGCCCTGCCGGGCATGCTGAACGCGATGTCCCACGACAACGCGCACGGCAACGCCGGCATGTACTGCGCCGTGTACATCACGAACGGCATTGCCGCACCGGGCAGCTGCCACTAGGACGGTTGGAGACGAGCCATGCGGGGAGTCGATTGCGTCGCACCCAACTGTGCGCACCTGCACGCCGAGAGCGACGAGGCGCTCTTGCAGGAAGCGATGCGCCACGCACAAGACGTCCATCCGGAGATGGACTTTCCAGAATCGCTCGCTCGCGAGTTCGTGCGAGCGGGCGCCTACGACGACCACGAGCATGCAGCAACCGAGTCCGCAGACTCGGCCCAGCCGCGGGTAGATTGAACGGCTCATCATGCGGCTCGCCGAGCCGCCGGAGCCGTGCGAGTGGTTGCGGAGCGCGTGACGCGGCGGCAGTCGCGCCTCGCCGAACGCGCGACCGACCGGGAGGTCGGTGTCGTCGCGGCCGTCCTGGTCGCCGGGTCGGAGAAGGGGTCGCCCACCGCCTCGGTCTGTGCGCCGGGGCTCGCCCGGCAGCTGGCGCAACTGGACGCTTGATCGAGCGGCCGACGGCGCAGGAGGCTACCCGGGCCAGGCCCTGTGTCCCCC
>JAJYJR010000275.1 GCA_021789355.1 Chloroflexota bacterium
CCGTGGCTGGCGATCGTGGGACTCGCCCTGGCCGTGGTCGCGTTGCTGGAGTGGGGACGGGCCGTGAGCCGCGAGTACCGCGCGATCGATCCGGTCGTGGCCGCCCGCCCGCGTCGAGGTGCCAGGCCGGTCGGGGGAACCTCCGGCGCCGCCGCTGCCCACCAGCCTTCGTCGCCCGCCCACCGGCCCTGATCGCCGGCCGGCGGGCCGAACGTGACCGCGGATCGAGCGCGACCGTCTGCGCCGGGAGGGAAGACGGAGGGGCGGGAGCGCCTGTCACACCGCCGGGGGAACGATGTCTTGTCGTCCCTCCCCTCCGGCCATGGGAACGGCGTGGCGAGCATTCCGTTTGGCCCGCGCGGTGCAGTTCCGCACCGGAGGGCAGGAGCCAGGGCAGGAGCCGAGGCGGTGGGGGCGGCGCTGGCCCCCAGGGCCGGCCCCCGGCGGCGGCCCGGCCCGGATGACCGGCCCAGGCCGGCCTACGAACTCAGGCGGACGGGCGGAGTGCGGCCTCAACCTCCCACTGGGGCGCCACCGGGCGGTCCCCAACGGCGGCCAGCAGGGCGGTGACCTCGGCCAGTTCGGCGCTCGCGGCATCCCAGTCGGGACTGAACGGGGAGGCGCTCGCCACGCGCCGCCGGGCGCGTTTGAGGCGCTTCACCAGCCCCTCGAACTCGACCTGGGTCAAGGCTCGTCCTCCGCAGGCCCGGGTGCGGCCCCTACGGTCAGGTCTCTCCCGGTTCGACTGCCTGCCGCGGCCGCCGCGGCTGCCTCTGGGACGCACGCACGCCTCGACCGGCTCGGCTGCCGCCGGCACCATAGGTCTGCCCCCAACCGCGCGCATCGCGCAGGCGACGTACCCGCGACCCGCAGAACGGCTCAGGTCCACCGCGGGAGCGAAACGCACTCGCGCATGACCCTGCCAGCGGCATCGGCCGGCCGGTCCGGGGCGAGGCCCGGCGTGCCCAGGTTCAGACCTCGCCCCGTGAGCCCAGGTGGTGGCGCGGAGGATGGCACCACGCGGGGCACTCCCCGGCGGGGACGCGGGTACCGGACCCCGCGCCAGGTCTCACGATGCACGATCGGCGGGACGATGGGAAGTCGGACAGTTGACCTACTCGACGGCGGGTCAGCCCGGAGACCAACCGGGCGAGCGATTCGACCGTCTCCGCGCGGGGCGTTGATCATCCGGCCCCCGACCTTCGGATCAGGGGCCCAGGGCGGGACGAGTCCCCAGCGATAGGCGGTCAGGGCGCGCCGATCTTCGCGCTCGACGACGAGCGCGATCGGTTGGGTCGGGGCGACGTTGTAGCGGCCGGCCTCAAGCTCGGCGAGATCCTCGGCCTCGAAGAGCCGGGCGAGGTCGGCAACGGGACGAGCCTGGGTGATGCGGCCACACATGGGCCGAGCTTAGGCCAACGACCGACCGGGCGCGGGAGGATCGCCCATGCCGACGCCCGAACGCGGGCAGGGGCGCAGCCTGCCCTCCGGTACGGCGGAAAGGCGGAGCCCGCGCCGCCAGGAGACGGCGCGGGCTCCGAGGAACGCCTGTGTTGGGGTGCGATCTACGACCCGATCGGGACCGCCCCGCTGGTCGCGTAGAAGCTGACGCAGTCGCCCTGGTTCTTGAACAGGGCGCCGTTCTCGTCGTACATCGTCTTCCAGCCGCCGTCCTTGCACATGGCTCCGGTCGCGGCGGTCTCGGTCACGGTGACGTTGCCAATGACGGGACCGAATGCGCCCGACGTGGTGCTGGTGAAGGTCAGCGTCGTGCTGGTGCTCGAGGCCACGAAGGAGTACGCCGACGCCTGGACCCAACCCATCGCGTCGCGGGTGTTCCCGTGGAGGCTGGTATCGAAGGCGAACTCTTGGGCCGCAGTACCCGCCGCGCCCACGGTGCCCGTCTTGTTAGCTAGGCTGTAACAGTCCGACAGCCCCATGCTGTCGCAGATCGAGTTCGGGTCCGGGTTGCCCGACAAGTAGAACTGCACGACGTGAGTGCTGTTGAGCGTCGTGTTGAACGTCTGGCTGATGGCCCCGGTTGTAAACCCGTTCAGGTCGATGCTGTTTGCCGGCGCGGATGTCTGGCCCGGCCAGGCCGGGGGCGCCTGCCAGTAGCTGCCGATCCAGTCAACGTTCCCCTTGGTGACGTTCCAGTCGGGAATGGTGTTGGCGGGTAGGACGGTCTGACCGGTGTATGGGGCGCCGACGGTCTCGGCGGAGAACGTGGTGGGCGTGCTGGGCGCGAAAACGCCGTTGGTGAAGCCGGCCGCCAGCGCGGTGCCGGCGAGCACGAGCGACGCCGCGACGGCGAGCGCCCCGCCAAGAATGGATCGTCCCTTCACAGGAACATGCCTCCACGGATCCGGGCGGGCCGGTCTCGCCATTCGCTCGGGCCGTGGGGACGGGCGACCGCAGCTGTCTCCCCCCTGCCGCCGGGGTCCGAAGACTCCGCGCATCCCGCAAGTGCGTGCAGGCTGCCACCCTGGCGAGGGTTCCTGCCAGTGCCGTATGGACGCTCCCGGGGAATCCGGTGCAGATCGGCACCGGATGATCCCGCCCGGTCCCTTGCGCCCGGCGCCGTCAGCGGCGCGGGCGGGTCCGGCGGGGGAGCCCGGGTACGGCCTGCTGGGTTGCCGCGGCCGGTCGACCTGCTCACCCGGGCAGCATCAGCCGGCCATCCGGCCCTGCCAGGTGACCCTGGACGGATCCCTGAGGCTCCCTGACCCTCAGGGATGGCGACCGCGCAGGGCACCATCGGTCGTCGCGTGATCGGGGTCTTTGACAGCGTCCCCCACGGGCTCCAAGCGCGAAGGTCCGGATCGCCGCCCTCTCCCCCTAAGGGCTCGACTCCGGGCCTTCGCCGCGACTGTGGCATCGTCCGGACGGATACCGCGGTCTGGAGGGTCAGGGTGCGGGTTCCGGATCCTGGCCGATGAAGCTCCGGGTCGGCTTGCCGGACGAGTGGCAGGTCGCGACTCGTCCCCGCCTCACGGGCATTCGCCCGTGTTGGGATCGGGCTGGGTGCCGCGGCAGACGTCGTTCTCCCGGATCCTGACGTAGAAGAGCTCGGCGAAGTCCAGGGAACCGAGGCTGGCCCCCAGGCTGCCTCCAAGCGGGTCGGCGCTGCTCAGCGCGGCGTCGCGGAACAGGTTCGGTCCGTCCTTGAAGACGTGGTGATCGACGCCGGGGGTACCCCAGGCGGACGCCGGGGAGTTGCCGTGGATGTATGGACCCTGGCCGGTCCAGGTCTCGGAGAAATGGACGCTCTCCCCCCGCTCACCACCGGGGCCGAAGTCCCAGCCGGAATAGGAGCTCAGCCAGACGTCTCCGTTCGCCGACACCAGCGTCGGCCACTCAACGGTCATCACGAACGTGTCGGTCGCCCCATACAGGAGCGCGACCGGGGTCTCGTCGGGCACGACGCCCGTGTAGACGTACTGGTAGACGACGGCCAGGGGAGCGGCCGCCGTGCCAGGCGACACGACCTGGTTGTAGATGCTGAGCCCCGTCTCGGTCGAGACCCCATCCTCCGTGACGGTCCAACGGGCGTGGGCTCCGGGGCCGAGGACCCACTGACCCACATGACCAGCCGAAACGCTCGCCGGCCCGACGAGCGCGACGCCCGCAACCATCGCGAGCGCGAGCAGGAGCGAACCAATCCGTCGCATCGTTCGATCTCCCAGGGACGCCCGGGGGTCGGTCTCGCCCGTGGCTCGGCGCGGTCCAGGCGGCCGTGGGCATGGGCCGCGCGTCGACGCCTCCCTCGCAGCAGGAATCTGAACCCCGCGGCTCGGATCTGGCTGTCAGGCAGCAGACAGCGCTCGCCCCGCCGGCGAAAGCCGGCCGCACCAGGCAAACCGGCATGGTCCGGACCGGCAGGGCCGCGTGGGGCTGGGCGGCGGACCTGCCGGTGAGCTCGTTCGAGCCTGCAACGCCCCTGATCCGACCGGGTCTGCCGCGCTCTTGTTCAACGATGGCGAGCCCGGCACCGCGCTCGGTGTGCCCGATACCCCGCAGATGGTTGCGTACGGGGAACAGGTCGTGAGCCCGGGACCGTCAAGCCGTCGCCCGATCCTCTTCGCCCGAGAACAGCCACGTCCGGACGGTGGGGCTGAACCGCTGACCAACCATCGCATCGAGCCCGTAGTAGCGCCCCGCGCCGAGCCCGGCAATGGTGAGACAGACGACCATGTACGTGAGGTGCTGGTTCACAATGCCGTCGCTGAACTCCCAAGCGGCGAAGAAGTAGAAGAGCATCATGAGCGCGCCCATCAACGCCCCGAACCGGGTGAGGAGGCCGAGGATGAGCGAGACGCCGATCCCGATCTCGCCTGCGACGACGAGGAAGTTGACGATCGTCATCGCCGCGGCGTTGTTCGAGAGGCTCACCCAGAAGGGGTGGGTCGGGTTGTAGATGGTGTTGGGATCCGGGGTGCCGGTCACGAACGGCCAGCCGAGCGTCCCGCCCGTCGCGTGCGCAAGGAACCCCTTGGCCGTGAAGCCCTGTACGAACTTCCCCACGCCGGCCCACAGGAAGATGATCCCGACCGCGATCCTCAGGACGGCGACGCCGATCCTGTGGGTCTGACTGGTGATCCGCATGGCGCTCCCTTTCCCTCTTCGCGATCGGCGCCAGTCGGCTATCAGCCGCCGGCCTGGCCTGGCTGCGCACGCGCGCGGGCCAAGGCGGCAGTGACCGACACTGCTAGGCCAACGACGCCGGCCTCGATCACGCTGAGGACCGCGATCGCCGGGAATCCCTGCCCCTCCCCAGTCAGCCATTCGCCCAGGGCTGTCAGGTAGCTCGCGGCGAACGCCGGAAAGCCGAACGTCGTGGCCAAAGCCGCTATCGCGCCGACGAACGTTGCCGCGGGATCGGCCTCACCGCCTTGGTAGACCGTGGCCCACGATGCGGCGACAAGGTAGCCGAGGATCCCAGCGAAGAGCAGGTTACCTAGCAGGTTCAGCACCGTCGCCGTCACCTCTGTCCCGAGGGTGGCGACGGCGAACAAGCTGACGTTCGCGAAATTGAGAAGCACAATCGCAGTGACCGAGGCGAAGTACGCGACGACGACGGCGGCGAGACAAAGAGCAGCGTACTGCAATGGCCACACCCTGCTCGGGCCCGGCGGCTCCTGGAGCCGCGCCCTCGGAGTGGACTGAGAAGCGCGGCTGACGGCCGCCGTTCTGGATCCCGCGGCCGGTCGAGTCTCTGCGTCGTACCGTGCACGCCGGAGCGGATCGCTCAGCCAATCGTGCGCGGTGTTGATCCGGGCCATCCGCGGCCCAGTCACCCGGTCGTGGGTGTCCGGGTGGAAGCGTTTGGCCAGCGAGCGCCATGCGGCATCGATCGTTTCGGTGCTCGCGCCTCTGTCGACCTCCAGTTCGCGGTACAGGTCGAACGTGGGGATTGGCTCCTCGCGCATGATCCGTCCACCTCTCCCGGGACGCCCTCAGCCATGCTCCGAGAAGGCTACCTCCGGGCAGTATCGCCGATTCGTACCATCGCGAAGAAATCACGTCCGTTACTCATCTGGTGCCGAAGGCGAGATTCGAACTCGCACGCCCTTGCGGGCAGCCGATTTTAAGTCGGCCGCGTCTGCCGGTTCCGCCACTTCGGCCCGTCGCCTAGCCTAACGCCCGAACCGGGGCGGCGGCGCTTCGACGCTGCGGTCCCGGGCACGAGCGCTGTCAGGCGAGGCGGGGCTCACACCTGCGTCGGTGGCTGTGCGCCCTGGGCTCCCGCGCCCTGGGCTCCCGCGCCCGGGGCTCCGGGCGCGGTGCCCGGCACGGTCCCCTGACCCGCGACCGGCGACGTGGCTGACGCCCGCCGCGCCTCTTCCTCGTGGTACTGGCGATGCACCTCGGCGAATCTCGACCGCCACGCCGGATCCCAGGCAGCGGGGTCGGCCGGCGGCTGCGAGCGCCGGTCCCCGGGGCTGAACGCCGCGACGAGCAGCCAGACGATCAGGCCGATCATCAGGAGCGGGAACAGCAGCCCCAGGCCCCAGCCGAAGAGGCTGCCCATCGGCATGCCGAACCCGAGCCCACCCCGGAGACCGAAGTAGCCGCCGGGCAGCTCCCTTCCGGCCCCGGCCTGGGCGACGCCGTTGTGGATCCCGAGGTTGTAGATGAAGATGCCGAGGCCGACCAGGACTGCGACGACGGCGATCCCGGCGAGAATGCGGCCGGTCCGTCTGCTCATTTGCGACTCCAGGTTCCGTGTGCTGCGGCGCCTCGCGCCGCGATCTGAACCGATCATGCGCTGCGCGGCTGGGAGGGTCATGAGAGAACGGTGGCAGGGATTCCGGCGGGCCCCGGAAGCGCGGTCGGGTCGCGAGAACGACGTTATCAGCCGATTCTCAGGATCGAGCGGCACGCTGGTGGCAAACCGTCCTCGAGGGGCCCGTCCATGCCAATCCGTTCGAAGTACCGTTCACGGCCCGCCCCGGCGGCGCCACCTCCCGGGGGCCGTCGCACGCACCAGGTCCTGGTGGGGCTCGCGCTGCTGGTCGTCGGGGCCACGCTGGCCGTGTCGACCGAATGGCTGGTGACCAACGTCTCCGTCCCGGGGTCCCAGGCATCCCCGGGGGCGAGCCCGTCCGGCAGCGCCGCGGCCGTGGCCAGCGCCGCCCCGAGCGCCTCGTCGAGTCCGGCCGCGCCGGTGCTGGAGGCCGAGATGCCCCACGCCGTCAACGGCACGACCCTGACGACGGAGAGCGCGACCGATGCGACGAGCCTGGGCAACAGTCCCAACAACCGCGCGCTTGACGCCGCGGTGACGAGCCTCGGGAAGCAGCCCACCGACCTGGAGGTGGCCGAGGCCTACGACGCGTCGGGCTCCCTGGCCCTCTCGGTCCTGGGGTTCCGGATCGCCGGCATCGACCCGACCAGGCTGCGTTCGCTCGTCCTCGACGACTGGCTGTCGGCCGGCACCCCGGGCGTCGCCACCTCGAGCGTCAGCCTCTCCGGCACCCCGTCGACCCAGGTCTCCTATGGGGACGGCGGCCCCGACGAGTACGTCTTCGTCCACAGCGACAGCCTGTTCGTCGTCGAGACGAGCGACGAGTCGCTGGCGACAGGCGTGGTCACCGCCATGGCCAAAGCCTCGCCTTCGCCGTCCGCGGGCGCCTGAGCGGCGACGTGGTCGCGGGGCCGCCTCGCCGAGGAGGACCACTCGAGCACGCCTGCAGCGGGCGCCTACCGCACTAGGGTGGCGGGCCAGAGCGCGATCTCAAACATGTCGACGTTCGGCGGCTGCCTCGGAGCGGTCAGGATCGACCGGATGCAGTCGGACGCCTCCAACGGCGTGACGCTCGCGACGAGGTCCCTGGTGAAGGTGCTAAGCCAGCAACGCCACGCGAGGTACTGGCGAAACGCCGACGGGCTCATGGCCCGTCCTGACTCAGGTCACCGGCACACCGAACCAGGCTGACCCGTCATCAACGGTCCCGAGGACACCGATCGGCGTCAGCACCAGGCCGGCGACCGGCCAGTCGTAGCCGTTGGCGGGCCCGCCGCC
>JAJYJR010000276.1 GCA_021789355.1 Chloroflexota bacterium
GCGCAGGTAGCGCTCAATCCGGTTCACACACGAGGCGCAGGTCATGCCCTCGACGGCCAGCGTCACCGTGCGCGGCCCGGCCGGCGGGGACGCGGTGGCCGCGGCATCATCTCTGCGCTCCAAACCCTCGGCGCGATCGAGCCGGGCCTCGTAGCCGGCGGCTTCGACGGCCTTCCCGAGATCGTCGAGACTGACCTGTGCCGGATCGAATCGCACCGAGGCCGATTCGGTCGCCAGGTTCACATCGGCCTGTTCGACGCCGTCGACCTTGCGCAGGTAGCGCTCGATCCGGTTCACACACGAGGCGCAGGTCATGCCCTCGACCGGGAAACGCACCTGCAGGCGTGGTTCGAGGTCAGTGGTCACAATCCCAACGCCTCCCTCTATATACCCCCGGGGAGTATCTCACAATCCGGGCAGATCGCCCATAGGGTGCCGGACGCGCCTGAGACCGGGCTGAGCCGAGCCTGAGAGTTCGCGGTCCGCCACGTCAATCGAGTCACCGCTCCGTGTGGGGACGGCCACGACGGGGCTTCCTGGACCGGCCACCGGCCTACCCGCTGCGACCCACCAAGAGCGGCCTGCGGCGGCCCGCGGCTATACTACGGCTGCGTAGGAGATCCTGCCGCCGGGCGCTGCACCCGCAGGTCCACCCCATGGACAGTCCGGCGGGATCCGCCTTCGCGAGGAAGCGGACGTGGCTTCACATCGGGCGTGCACAATTGCGCGGCGCGAGACCAACCGACGAGTCTCGTTCGTCGGGGCCCAGGCGGGGAGTACGCCTCGGCCGGTGACCAGCGCGGCGTCCCGATGAGCGACGGAAACCTCGGACCAGTCCGGCATCCCCGTCATCGCTGGCTGCTCCGCGGCGCGGGCGCGTTCCTGGTCGCCGACGGGATGGCCCGGACTCTGGGAGGGGACGGTCTCGTCCGGCTGCCCAGGGTCGTCGGGGCTCGGCGTGGAGTCGGCGCGGCCGAACTCGTGCTCGCCCTAGCGTTGCTGGACCGAGCCCCGATCGAGCCCGTGTCGCTGTATCGGCTGGCTGCTCCCCTGTACGACCGGCTGAGCCCGATCTGGTGGCGCTGGCTGTACGGTGACGCGGGGAGGGCATTCGATGCCGCAGTCGCGAGCGCCGTCCGGCCCGACGGCGACGTCCTCGACCTCGGCTGCGGCACCGGCGCGATCCTCGACCGCCTCGACGCGGATGGCGTCCGCTTCCACAGCTACACGGGAGTCGACCTGTCGGAAGCCATGCTCACCCGCGCCCGAGCCAAGCACGGCGGCCTGCCCGGCGTCCGCTTCGAGCGGCTCGACTTGCGCCGGGAGCTGTTGCCCGCCGGTCCGTTCGATCTCGTCGTGTCGGCCTGGGCGCCCGAACACTTCGCCCGACCTGGCGACCTCGTCGCGGTGGCGCGCGATCGCCTGGCGCCCGACGGCCGGGTCGTCTTGCTGTTCGAGCTCGACCGGCCAGGCCCGCTGGGCTGGCCGCTGCGGTGGCTCTGGCGCTTCTTCGGTGCGCGCCTGCTGCCGGGCGACGAGGTGCGCGCCTGGCCCGGCCTTCTCACGTTTCGACGGTGGGCTGGTCCTGGGCTGGACGTCGCCCTCGCGGTGCTCGGCGGTCAGCCGGCGGACCGCGCGTCGAGCGCGCGGGATGGCCCGACCGGCGATGCCCGTACTGGGCGCCGCGCAGCGAGCGACGCGTGACGCGCCAGCGGCGGAGGGCCTTGTTTGGCGACTCGTGTCTCTAAGGGTCCCGCGAGGAGGCCGTCGCCGTCTGTGCCGTCTGCGGCATGGGCGTCTGCCTCGAGCACGCCGTCGAGCGCATGGTTCCGCTCGGGCGGTTGCAGTCGCCGGGCGTCGCGAGCTATCCGGACCGCTCGATGGTCATCTTGTGCAAGCGTGACGCAGCGGAGCTGGCTGGGCGCTGAGCAGCACGAGCCGGCCCTCGGCGCCGCGGGGTTCCCAGCTGGGAGTGGCTCGGATCACCCGACGAACGATCCGCGGCGATCGTGATGGGCAAGCCGCCATGTAATCACTGTCACGGTGGCCAACGGTAGGCCGCTCTGGAGCGGCTGCCGGAATGTCGTCGGTACGCGGCAGGCGGAGTGACTCGAGGAGGGTGCATGGACACACAGCGTCACGCCGGCCGGGTCGTCGTGGTGACCGGGGCGGCATACGGGATCGGCCGGGCCACGTCGCTCCGCTTCGCCCGCGAGAGCGCCACCGTCGTTGGTCTGGACATGAGCGACGAGGGCCTAGCGCTCGCGGGCCAGGCGTTCGAGGACGCCGGGGTCAAGGTCGAGCTCCACACGGTGGACGTGACCGAGCGAGGCGCGGTCGAGCGAGTCCTCGACGACCTCGTCGCCACCCACGCCCAGATCGACGTCCTCGCCAACGTGGCCGGGATCATGGACTATTTCCTGCCGCCGCATGAGGTCGACGACGAGACCTGGGCCCGGGTGATGGCGGTCAACGTGACAGCGCCCATGCTGCTCGGCCGGCGCGTCATCCCCCTCATGATGGCCCGCCACTCGGGTTCGATCGTCAATGTCTCGTCGGCCGGCGGCCTCCGGGGCGGTGCCGCCGGTTGCGCCTACACGACGAGCAAGCACGCCCTCATCGGCTACACCCGGAACGTCGCCTGGACGTACCGCAACGAAGGCATTCGCTGCAACGCCGTGTGTCCGGGCGGCGTCGAGACGAATATCGGGACGACCGGCTATCCGAAGAGCCAGTGGGGTCTCGACCGATTGACGACCGTTCACGGATCGGCTGTCCGGGTGGCGCAACCGGACGAGATCGCCGCCGTCATCTCCTGGCTGGCATCCGACGAAGCCTCGAACGTCAACGGCGCCATCGTCACGGCCGACGCTGGCTGGATGGCCGGTTGAGGCGCGGTTCCGACGACGCAAGCCCATGGATGGCCCCGCTAGTGGGATGGCCGCCCGGGAGAGGGCCGGACGAAGGAGCCGCACTCACAGCGCCGTCTCAGCCCTGCTTCACCTTCCAGGCTCACCATCCGGGCATGGACCATCCCTCTACGCCGAGACCTAGACGTCCCGCCACCCGACCGCCTGCGGACGCCTCTCGAATTGCGCGCCTCGGCCAGGTCGTCGATCCGGTCTGCCGGATGGCGTTCGCACCCGAACGCGCCGCGACGAGCGTGCTCCACGCCGGCCGCACGATCTACTTCTGCAGCCCGGCCTGCGCTGAGCAGTTCGCCGAGGACCCGGACTACTTCGCCGGCCTCACCACCCCGAGCCCTGGCGGCCGCGGCTGACGCGTCATGCCGGCCGATGTCGTCGTCGCCGGCGGCGGACCGGCGGGCGCGACTGCGGCCCGCCTCCTCGCCGCGCGAGGCGCCCGCGTCATCCTTTACGAGGAGCGCCTCTTGCCGCGGGCGAAAGTCTGCGGCGGCGGGCTGACCCCGAAGGCGCAGCGGCTCGCATCCGCGAACGCGCTGGCCACGATCGAGCGAACGGTGGACCACACGGAGCTGCGCGCGCCGGGCCTTGCCCCGATCTCGCTCGCGGCCCCCGCGGCGCGGGTGGCGATGGTCGAGCGCCCGCGGTTTGATCTGGCGCAGCTCGAGGACGCGGCCCAGGCGGGCGTCGAGATCCGCGATGGCGAGCGGATCTTCGAGCTCGCGGAGGATGCGCTCGGCGTCTCGTTCCGCACTAGCCGGGGCACGCTGCGCGCCGACGCGGCGGTGGTCGCCGATGGCGAGCCGAGCCGGCTCGCCCGGCAGCTCGGCCTGGGCGGTCGCCCGCGCCGCCGTGCCCTCGCGGTCGAACTCGATCTGCCCTTCTCGTCGCTGCTCGCCCCCGAGCTCGCCGTCCTCGAGTTCGCGCTGCCGGGCGGCTACGCCTGGTACTTCCCGAAGGGCGACCACGCCAACGTCGGGGTCGGGTCATACCGGGCGGACCAGCACCCTGGACTCCGCGCGGTGCTCGAACGCTTCGCCCGCACGCTCGGCCTCGACGCCCGGGCGGGCCACCTGGCCGGACATTGGATCCCCCAGGGCCTGAGGAAGGGCCCCCTGGCGAGTGCCCGGGTCGTCCTGGCGGGCGATGCGGCGGCGACGGCCGATCCCCTGTTCGGGGAGGGAATCTCGTACGCGATGCTGTCGGGCCTCGTCGCCGCCCAGTCGATCGAAGCCTGGAACGATCGCCGCCTCGCTGACCTGCGGGCCTACGACGGTCGGTTGCGCACCGTACTCGGGCCCACGCTAGGGCGCCTGTACTGGACCGCCCGCGTCGTCGAAGCGCTGCTCGGCCCGGCGCTGTTCGCCGTGCGCCACAGCCAGGGCGTCCGCGAGACCGCGGTTGACGCGATCGCCGGACGGGCCGGAGTCTTCGCCCTCGATCGCGACTGCCGGCTCGCTTGCGTCTGCGCCCTGGGCGGCCGGACGTGCTCGGCCTGTTCCGGCGGATCTGGCCCGAGGTGCTCAGAGCGGGTGGATTGCGCGGCCTAAGCGGATCGCGACGCAGGGGCCCGCGTGGGTTCGGTCGGGACGCCACCGCGAGCCGGCCTCCGATGCCGAATACCCTTGCCGTGGAGCCTGCACGGCCGCGGTGTCGAAGGCTCGGACATGGCGAGCGGACAGGGACGATTCGTTCGGATTGGCCGGGCGCTGGCAGTCGCCGCGGGGTTGGCGGGTGCGCAGGGGCAGCGCCTCCGTCTCTGAGCGGCGAGCTTCCGGCGCTGGATCTCGTCGACCTCGATGGTCCCGCTGCCACGATTCGTCCTCGGCGGGCGGGTCATCGCGACCGTCGCCTGCCGGAGCACATCGAGCCTCGCGCCGTGGGTACCGCTGCCCGGCCTGCCATGGGACCTGACGATCCGAGCGACAACGCGCAGACGCTCGGTTCGGTGTCCGTCTCGAGCCTGTCGGAGGTCTCCTGATACGCGGCTATAGCGTGCTGAGTGGGCCGTGGCCGATGAGCTACGGCCCTGCGCGGAACGGCTCCGGGTGCCGAGCCCCCGCTCCGTCATAGGGGCAGCTGATGGTCGCCGCATCGACGGGAACGGGGCCGCCGTGGTCGGAGCGTCACCGTTTGATCGCGCCAGGCGCCCGGCCGCCCGCACGGTCAGCGAGAGGCCTCGCCTGCCGCGTCCCCTGAGCGACCGATCGCGGTTCGCTCGCGCAGCCAGCTCCAGACCCGGATCTGGCGCCCGAGTTCCGCCGCCTCGACCCACCCGAGCCCGTCGGGGCCCCTGACGATGGCGAAGCCCTGGCGGGCAATCTCGGGCAGCACCTCGACCGCGGGCGAGGCGGGCCCCAAGAGCCGCAGCGACTCGAGCGGCACCATGACGTCCCGACAGCGTCGCCCGTGGCTCGCCGCAGCCGGCGCGAACTGACGCGGCCCGAGCGCGCCGACGATCCCGGCACCTCCCTCCACCGCGACGACGGCGGTGCGGCGCCGCAGGCGGCTGAGGACTTCGCCGACGAGCTCGTCGGGCGCCACGGATGCGCCCAACGGTCGCGTGACTTCACCGGCACGATGGGCGGCGAGGAACCGCACGGCGGCGTCCTGCGCCTCGGCGGCCTGGCTCCTGCTCCAGGTCAGGAAGCCAAGGACGGACCCAAGCAGGGCGACCATCGGATCGCCGAGCAGGGCGCTGAGGATGCCGCCCCCGACCACGATGAGGACTCCGAGCGATCGGGTGACGCGGGCCGCCCGCCGCACGCGCCGATCCGCCGGCGCCCGGGCCAGATCGACGAGCACGAGCACGAGCGCCCAGCCGGGGAAGCCCGGGGTGGGCACAAGCACACCCGCCGCGATGACCACGTTGAGCCCGACCGCCAGTTCGGCGATGGCATGAGCACTGCTCGCCGGATTCGCCAGCGTGGCGAGGCGCGCGGCGCCGACCGCGGCGAGCACCGGCATGATGGCACCGGCAGCGAGCGCCGCGAGGCGCCAACGCGGGCCCACCGCGTCGGAAATGAGGGGATCCGCTCCGGCGCCGAGGAGCACGATCGGCTCGTCACTCCCGCCGGCCCGCAGGATCGCGCCACGCACGAGGCGCACCCCGGCAACGGCGAGGCCCGCGACGTAAAGCGCCGCGATCGTCGCGACGAGATCGTCACCGATGGCCGATGTGGGGTTGTGGCCCGGGACATAGAGCAGCCCGATGAACAGCGCGGCGACGGAAGCCGGCCACAGCCAACCGGCGCCGAGGGTGATCGCATCGGAGCTCTGTGATCGGGCGGCTCCAGCACTCATGCCCAGTAGCCTGGGCGAGCAGGCTGAAGGACGCATGAGAAGCCGTGGAGAGCTCCGTGAGACTCCGCGCCGTGGATGCCAGATGACGGCCCGGCAAGACGGCTCGCCGGCGCCGGGCACCAGGCCCTGCCTCCTCGGGGATCCGGCGCAGTTCTCCTCCTCCTATCAGCCGCCGGTCACCTGCCTCTCAGCTTCGGGCGACATCGTCATGGTCGACAACGGACAGGCCCCGTGCGCCTGCCTCCTTCCGTAGCGGAGCGAGAGAACGATGAGCGACGTTGACCTCGTGGTCGTCGATGTGAGGGCCGAGGGCTCGGCCACCTGCATGGTCTGCGGGCAGGCGATTCTCGATGGCGGCGGTGTGACCGCCCGGTTCGGGGATCGGCTCCTGCGCTTCAAGTGCCCGGGGTGCCTGTCGCGCTTCCGGGCCGATCCGGAGCGCTATCTCTCGGGTGGGCCCTCGTCCTGCTGCGACGACGAGCACGAGCACGCCGGGCACGGCTGGAGCGACGCCGCCGAGACCGAATCGGGCGATCGCCGCGGCCCGTCGCTTCGCGTCATCCACTGAGATCGAGGCTGCGGAATGGATAGCAACGCCTACGGGCTCTGGTTCCTGGTCCTGATCAACTCGGCCCTCTTCATCATCTTCGGGGTGAGCTTCTTCCACCCGAAGACCAGCCGCGACTGGCGAGCGATGGGCGCCTTCTCGGCGTTCGTGGTGGCCCTCTTCACCGAGATGTACGGCTTCCCGCTCACGATCTACCTGCTCTCGGGCTGGCTGGGCAGCCGCTTCCCCGGGCTCAGTCTCACGCACAGCGGCGGCCACCTGTGGAACGATCTGATCGGCTGGACCGGCGACCCGCACGTGAGCCCGTTCCACATCGCGAGCTACGTCTTGATCGGCGCCGGCTTCTGGCTGATCGCCTCGGCCTGGCGGGTCCTCTGGGATGCCCAGCGGGCGAATCGCCTCGCGGAGAGCGGCCCCTACGGGCGCCTGCGGCACCCGCAGTACGCGGGCTTCCTGCTGATCATGATCGGCTTCCTCTTCCAGTGGCCGACCCTGGCGACGCTGGTCATGTTCCCGGTCCTCGTGCTCGTCTACTGGCGCCTCGCGATCGGCGAGGAGCGCGAGGTGCGACGGCAGTTCGGTGTCGCCTGGGATGCGTACGCCGCACGAACCCCGCGCTTCCTGCCCCGCCTCCATGCCCTGCCCGCCAGCGCGACCCGCTGAGGTGGTCGGCGCGACCTTCGGCCGGCCGTGAGTCGGCGACCTCGGCGTCGCCCCGTGCTGGC
>JAJYJR010000277.1:0-4315 GCA_021789355.1 Chloroflexota bacterium
CGCTCCCGGCGGCCACGGTCCGGAGTCCCGTTCCATCCTCTCGGACGACGAGGTCACTGAGCGTGCTCGCCGAACAAGACGAGGGGTGACGAGGTGGGATTCGGGAGCCCACGCGTTCACCGGCCCCGAGATCGGAGCGCTCTGCGCCTTGGCAGCGTTGGCGCCGCCGGGCCCGGCGCCGATTTCAAGCCGAACGGCCGTAGTGGCGCGGCAGGCGGCTGCCCATCATCCCCTGGAGGGGCGCCGGATGGAGTTCCGGATCCTGGGTCCGCTCGAGGCGCTCGCGGACGGGCGTCCGCTGACGATCCCGTCCGGTCAGCAGCGGACGCTTCTTGCCCTGCTGGTCGTCAACGCGAACCGGGTGCTGTCGCCCGATCGCATCGTCGACGAGGTGTGGGGCGGCCGGCTACCCGGGAGCGGCACCAAGGCGCTCGCCTTCCACGTGTCGCGGCTTCGCGACGCGCTCTCGCCCGGGCGTCGCCCCGGCGCGCCCGCGGGAGGCCTCGAGACCCAGCCGGGCGGCTACGTCCTTCGCGTGGATCCTGGCGCGATCGACGCGGTCCGGTTCGAGCGGCTCGCGCGTGAGGCACACGAGCTGCTCCACGCCGACCCCGTAGGGGCGCGCACCACGCTGATCGAGGCCCTCGGCCTGTGGCGCGGGGATGCGCTCGTCGACGTCGCCTACGCCGAGTTCGCCCAGGCGGAGATCCGCCGGCTCGAGGAGCTGCGGCTGGGCGCGCTCGAGGACCGTCTGGAAGCTGAGCTCGCGCTCGGCGGGCACCTCGCCGCGATCGGCGAGCTCGAATCGCTCCTCGACGAGAACCCGCTCCGCGAACGCCTCCGCGGCCTCCTGATGCTCGCCCTCTACCGGTCCGGGCGACAGGCCGAGGCGCTCCGGGTCGCCGGCAGCGGCCGCCGCCTGCTCTCGGAGGAGCTGGGCATCGATCCGTCCCCGGAGCTCGTGCGGCTCGAGGCACAGATCCTCGCGCAGGACCCGGAGCTGGATCTGCCGAGGTGGCCCGCTGCGGCCAGGGCTCGGCCCGCTCGGAACCCGTACAAGGGCCTCCGTGCGTTCGGGGAGGCCGACGGCGCCATCTTCTTCGGGCGCGAGGCGCTGGTGGGGCGCCTCGTCGCGCGCCTCGAGGAGGTCGCCCACGCCGGCCGCCTGCTCGCGGTCGTCGGGCCGAGCGGCAGCGGCAAGTCGAGCGTCGTACGCGCCGGGCTCATCCCCGCGCTGCGGGCGGGCGAGGCCGCTGGTTCGGCTCACTGGCGGATCGCGACCATGGTGCCGGGAGCCGCACCGTTCCGGGAACTGGCCGCCGGACTCGGCGCGAGCGGACGGCGGGCCCCTGCGGCGATGGTGGACGCCGCCGAGCGATCAGGCGATCTCGCCCCACTGCTCGCCGGCACCCTGGCCGACGGCGAGTCGGGCCTGCTGCTTGTGATCGACCAGCTCGAGGAGCTGTTCGTGCGGGTCGACGAGGAGACCAGGAGCCGGTTCCTCGGCGGGCTCGTCGCCGCGCTCACGACATCGGGTCCCCCGCTCGTGGTCGTGGCGACGCTTCGCGCCGACTTTCTGCACGTGCCGCTGGTCATGCCCGAGGTCGGCGAGCTGGTCCGGGGCGGGATCGAGCTAGTCACACCGCTGACGCACGTCGAGCTCGAGCGAGCGATCGTCAGGCCCGCCGAGGCCGTCGGCGCGGAAGTCGAGCCGGGGCTCGTCGCGGAGATGATCAACGACGTCGAGCACCGACCGGGCGTCCTGCCGCTGCTCCAGTACGCCCTCACGGAGCTGTTCGACCGGAGCGACGGCCGTTGGCTCACTCGCGACGGGTATGCCGCGATCGGCGGTGTGACGGGAGCGCTCGGGCGCCGCGCGGACGAGGCATGGCGGTCCCTCGACGTCGACGGGCGCGAGATCGCCCAGCAGGTCCTCCTCGGGCTGGTGGCGTTGGCCGACGGCGGCCTCGCTACCACGCGACGGGTGCCTCGCGCCGAGCTGGAGTCGCTCGCCGGCGACCGGGACCGGGTCCGTGCCATCGTCGACGACCTCGGACGCCGCGGCCTGCTGACGTTCGACCTCGATCTGATCACCGGAGGCCCGACCGTCGAGATCGCCCACGAGGCCCTGCTCGTGCACTGGGCCCGGTTGGCGGACTGGATCGAGGACCTGCGCCAAGATCTCTGGACGCGACGCCGCCTGGCGGACGCCGCGGACGAGTGGGAGGCCGCCGGCCGCTCGCCGGGGTTCCTGTCGGCGGGCACCAAGCTCGATCGGTTCGAGGCATGGGCGCGCGGGACCCGCCTGCGCCTGACCGAAAGCGAGCACGCGTACCTCGCCGCGAGCGTGGCGGAGCGCGCGCGGCTGGCCCGCGTCGAGGCGGAGCGGGCCGCCCGCGAACGGCGGCTGGAGCGTCGGGCGCGCGTCGTCCGGCGCGTGCTCGTCAGCGTGCTCGTCGCCGGGATCGTGCTGGCAGGCTCGCTCTCGGCCGCCCTCGTCGGCGAGCGACAGGCGGCGGTCGAGCAGGACGCCGTCGCCTCTGCCCGCGAGCTGGCCGCCGGGTCGATCGCAAGCCTCGGGAAGAACCGCCAGCTGGGCGTGCTGCTCGCGCTCGAGGCGGCCGACGCCACGATGAGCCGCGGGTACGTCGTCGAGGAGGCGTACGACGCGCTCCACTGGGCGTTGCAGGAGGCGCAGGTCCCGTATCCCGCCGGCAAGCTCCCGGTCGCGGTCCGCGCGGCGCCCGACGGTCCCCGCGGCGTCTTCCTGGTCGCGCCGGAGGCGCTGATGCGGATGGGGATCGGCTACGTCCGCAGGTCCCTCACACCCGAGGAGTGCCGCACGTACCTGCACGCCGACTCGTGTCCGCCGGTGGAGGCGCCGGGGAACGGCGTCTCCCTCGGCGTCCGAACGGCCGCCGGCGTGGTGTCCGCGGCGTCCCTCGCGGTGGGCGCGCCCGCGCGGACGCACGTCCGCGTCCTGTCCGAGCTGCCCGCCGACATCTCACCGCTGGTTGTCCCGTTCGAGCGCGAGTCGGGCGTCCGGGTGGACTGGGTTCCCGCGCTCGGAGGAGACCTCGAGGCCGCGATCGCAGCGCGCGATCTGCCGGACGTCGCGATCGTCTCGCGGCCGTCGTACGTCGCGTCCGCCGCGCGCGACGGCTGGCTGCTCGACCTCGGCGGTCTCGTCGATACGACGTCGCTGGGCCCTGACGCCGGCACGTACGCGATGGGGCTCGGGAGGGTTGCGGGCACAGGGTCGTCCGGTGGGACGAGCGGGCAGTACGGCGTGCCCCTCGTCGCGTCGGTCGACGACCTGCTCTGGTATTCGGCCGAGGCGTTCGCCGCCGCCGGCTACAGGGCGCCGACGACGGCCGCCGAACTCCGCGACCTGGTCGCGAGGATGAAGGTCGACGGTCGCGTGCCGTGGTGCCTGGGCCTGGAGGCGGGCAGCCGCTCGGGGTCTGCGGCCGCCGCGTGGGTGGAGGACCTGTTCCTCGACGCGCAGGGGCTCGCGTCATACGACCGCTGGAGCCGCGGGGACGTCGCGTTCGACCGCCCCGAGGTGCGCGCCGCCTTCAAGGCCTTCGGGGGGTTCGTGACCGGCGCGGGGGATGTGCTGAACGGGCTCGACTCGGCTGCCCTGACCCCGGAGCGGATCGCCCCGTGGCCGATGCTGCTGCCCGAGGGCCCCCAATGCTGGCTCTATCGTGGGGCGTCCACGGACCGCGCGGCCTTCCCGCCGGGCTCGGCGTCACGTGCGGCGGCGGTGCCCTTCCCCGCAGGGCCGGCCGGTTCGCAGCCCATCCTCGGGCGGCTCTACATGGTCGTCGTCGTCCATGACCGGCCGGAGGTTCGGCGTCTCGTCGAGTCGCTCCTTGGCGCTCCCTTCGCGTCGGCCATGGCCTCCGGCCTTACGGGCCAGGGCATCTTCCCGGTCCGCACCGTCGCCCTCCCGGCGGACGGCGTCGCTGCTCCTCAGGCCGCGCGGCTGCGCGCCGGTCTTTCGGCCGGGACCTTCCGGGTGCGCGCAGTTGACCTGTTCCCGGAACCGGTCGCGGCGGCCTTCCTGCAGGGCATGTCCGAGTACCTGACGCCTGGTACGCCACGCCTCAACGACGCGCTCCGGGCCGTGGACCAGGCACGGGCCGAGGTTCGCGCCGAGGGGTCGCCATAAGGTGCGGCGGGGCACCCGGCGACTTGCCGGGCGCAAAGCGATCGCAAAGGACGTTGCCGGAGGATCGCGGGCGGATGCCGGGCCCCGGGCGGCCCGGACGACTCGAGGAGGACCGGACCATGCGACGTCTTGCGACAT
>JAJYJR010000277.1:4325-7508 GCA_021789355.1 Chloroflexota bacterium
CGCGGCCACTACCGCCGGCCCATCGACGACGCCGAGTCCCGTGGTGACGCCGGCGACGACCGCCAGCCCGGTGGCAGCGCCCGCGCAGGCGCCGTCGCCGTCCCCGACGGCGGTCAACGCGCGTGTCACCTTCGACGGCACGAACTGCGTCTACTCCGGACCCACAGTGATCCCGTCGCCGGCGCTGCTGACCATCGAGTACGCGCCGACCCCGGCCCAGGAGGGATCGAGGGTCTTCGTCGTCGCCATCCGCAGCGACACCACCCGGGCCGACATCGACAGCACCGAGCGCGACCCCAACGCGCCCAACGTCGGCGAGGGGGCGCCGGAGTGGGCCGACGCCGACAGCTACCACGCCCAGCTCGGCAGCGGCAGCAACCAGTACTACCTGCAGGTGCTGCGGGACGTGAACGGGGAGACGGGCAGTACCTGGGACAAGTACCTCGTCGCTTGTCTCGCTTCCTACCCCGGCAAACCCGCCCCCGGCCAGACCATTCTCCAGCTCGTCGAAACAACCGCTCCGTCGCCCGCCCCGACCGCGGCGCCGTGACCGAAGCGTTGGCGACCGCACCGTTCCCAGCATCGACGCCTCTGTCAGCAAGGGGTCCTCTGGGCGGCGTCTGCCAACCCGACGTGAGCAACGATCGGTCTGGAGTGCGTCCCAGAAGGGTTCGGGTTCAGCATGAGGCACATGGTTCGAGCGAGTCTGCTTGCCGTCGCCCTGGTCCTCGCGACGGCCGCGACGACCCAGGCGACGACGACGCGGATCCCGTTCAGCGGATCCAGCACCCTGATCGACGTGGCCAGTTTCGGGGTCGAGACGGACGTCGGCGGCACGGTACATGTCCGCGACACGGTCCTGGTCTACCTGAATGACACGGGCAACCCAAGGGTGGACGGCACGACTATCGTCCCCATCAACTTCGTCTTCGGCCCGAGCGGCAACGCGTGGTGGAGCAAGGAGCTCTGGTCGTCGACGGCCTATCCGGGCGAGGGCTTCACATGTTCAGGGAGCGGCCACCGGGACGCCATCGGCCGGATCTTCGGCAGCGACCACTGCCAGGGCTTTGGCGAGCACCTCGGCGGCTGGCAGATGCGCGGCTAGATCGGGGGCCCGACCGTCAGCGGCTACCTCTTCGACCCCGGCGATTGAGTGGGATCGGAGGCCTGCAGTCCGAGGTCGGCGACCGGCATCCCAGCCGTAGCCACGGTCGGATGCCGGCCCTCCGGTGACTTCGGCACCGCTGCTGCAATGGCGCCGCCGGACGGACTCGGGGGCGCAGTAGGCACAGCGGTCGATCCCCCGGCCTGGTACGCAGCTTTGGGCTGATCGGGGCCGTCGGGATCCCGGGTGCCTGCTCGACGCGTTATGCCTTCCAGCCTCACGCTCCGGCGAGCGCCGTACGCGTGATCTCCGCGACGGTGGCGGCGACCCCGTCCGGAGCCGCCCCGAGCCGGGCGGCCATCTCCAACGCCCGTCGTCGGTACGTCGGGTCGCTGAGCGTGGCCGTGATCGCCTTGGCGAGCGACGCCGCGGACACCATGCGGAGCATGGGCGCGCGCGGTCCCAGGCCCAGTTGAACGACCTGGCTGCGCCACAGGAACTGGTCAGCCGCCTGTGGCAGCACGATCTGCGGGACGCCCGCCCGCGCTGCCGTTGCGACCGTCCCTGCGCCACCGTGGTGGATGACGGCGTTCACCTCCGGAAACAGCAGGCTGTGCGGCTCCTCGTCAACGAACAGGTACCCGTCCCCCTGTCCGGCGGGTGCGATGCCTGCCCAGCCCCGCGAGACCACGAGTCGCTGCCCGGCCCGCTCCGCTGCCTCCACGAGGGTCTTGCCCAATCGCTCGCGGTTCGGGACGGGCACGCTTCCGAAACCGGCATAGATCGGCGGCGGTCGCGCGGCGAGGAACCGACGGAGCTCCTCGCTCAGCTCGCCGCCTTGCACCAGGACCGGGTAGCCGGTCTGCGTCACCAGCAGACGCGCGCCGTCAGGAAGCACGGTCAGCGCCGGATCTGTGGCCGCGATCGTCCCCGGCCCCATCAGCTGTCTCATGACACCGCGCGCTCGCGGGAGCCCAAGCGCGGCGCGTCCTCGTCCGAGCGCCGACCCGTAGGCGAGGTCGGCATAGCGATCCGCCAGGCCCCGGGATAGGCGAACACCGATCGGATCGCGTGTCGTTCCCAGGAAGCCGGCCGGGACGAACGCAACGTAGTGGTACGGGATTCCGAGGTGCTCGGCGACCGGCCGCACACCCCACACCAGTCCGGACGCGAGGACGAGGTCGCAGCCCTCGACCACGCGGGGCAGGTCCCGGACCTGGAGCTCGATCTGCCGTCGGATGAACCGGTTGAACGCCCCGAACCCCCAGCCGCCGAGAGACGCGTTGTCCCGGAGGGGTTCCCCGATCGCCTCGAAGGCGCAGCCGTGGCTCCGAGCCCATGCGCCGTTGTCCGGCGAGGAGCAGAGGGTCGCGACATGACCCGCGGCCTGGAGGCCCAGCGCCAGCGCGAGCATCGGCTGGACGTCACCCCGGCTGCCGCAGACCACGACTGCGATGCGCATCGGCTTCTCCGCCCATAGCCACCGCCGAGGCGTGTCGCCCGACGCCTCGAATCTCGCGGCTTGATGTCACCGTCGGACGCAGGGCAAGCGTACTCACGCGGCGCGGCGAGTCGCCGGAAAGAGCGGCCCCGGCCAGCCCAGAGACGGGCGACCGGGGCTCCTGTGCCCCGCCCTCGCAGCGATGGCTTCGGCGGGGGCGGGATCACGGTCCTCCAGCGAGCAACGGCGGGTACGAACGCCTCAGGCGTGCGCCGGGACCGTCGCCTCGGCGAGCGCCTTGAAGTCCTGGAGGGTGTTGCGCACGTTGCGTTCCATGAAGTTGCCGGTGAACACGTTCTTGATGAACCCGGGGATGTACCCGGGCATCTCGTAGTCGCCCTCGACGATCAGGCGCGTCGCGTCGCCGTCGCGCTCGAACCGATAGAAGTCGTCCTCTGGGCCCTGGTCGGTATGCTGGTGGATGAGCTTCAGAGGCTCCACCTCGAGGATCGTGTTCGTCTGCTTCATCTCGAAGCCCATCATCTTGAACGTCGAGACGTACGTCGTCCCGACCTGGTCCAGCCGCCCGCTCCAGTCCGAGGTTTCCAGGCGCGGGGCCCAGTCGTGCCAGCGCGAC
>JAJYJR010000278.1 GCA_021789355.1 Chloroflexota bacterium
CGTCATGGGCCGCATCCGCAGGTGGATGAAGCGACCGGCACCGGAGTGCCGGGCGGGGTCGTCACGCGGAACCGCCGAGCCGGCGAGGATGAACTGGCCCGTCGCCTGGCGGTCGTCGACGGCGTGCCGGATGTAGTTCCACAGGTCGGGCTCCACTTGCCACTCGTCGATGAGACGTGGGGTCGCGCCCTGGAGCAGCAGGTTGGGGTCCGCGGCGAATACCTGGCGTGCTGCCGCGGTATCCACCCGGACCTGGCTGCGGGAGGCCCGTCGTCCGGTCTCGGTCTTGCCGACGGCCCTGGGACCCTCGAGGACGACCGCACCGACAGCCTCGAGCGAGGCCCCGAGCAACGCATCGGTCACGCGCGGGCGGTACTGCATGCGGGGGAGTGTGGGACGGAGGGGCACCCTCGTCAAGCTCCAACCGGCTATCTGCAGCGTGTTGAGGCCGACTCTTGCAGCACCACCGGCCCCGCATCTGCGGTCTCAGCAACCGGGAGGATGCAGTCCGTGCGGTCAGGAACCGTGGCGCGACGGCCACGTCTCAGCGCGCGCCCATCGCCGCGCCACCGGACGAGCAGCCGGGCGACGCCTGGTTGAAGCAGACGGGGTAGATGACGGCGGCGACCGATGGGACCGATCCGCCCGATCCGCCCGACGCGGCGCCCGATCCGCCCGATCCGCCCGACGCGGCGCCCGATCCGCCCGAGCCTCCGCTCCCCGGCAGCACGAAGGCCGGCGGCCCCAGCCAGCTCGGCGGTGCCGCTCCCGCCAGCAGCGGCGCCAGCGCCGGCACCGCGCCGTCCCGCTCCAGCACCAGCCAGCGCACCCCGTACGCCCGCGCCGCCTGCTCGATCACCGGCAGCGGGTCGTTCGGGATCACGACCCCGCCGTGACCCGTGAGGTACTCGAACGTCGCCGTGTCGATCGACATCAGCAGGTCGCCGGGGGCCGCCAACCGGTCGATGGCGGCCGTGAGCTGCGCGCGTTCCGCCAGCCTCGCCTGCCAGCCCGACCGTACCGTGGCCGCCGCGAGGGCGGATCCCGCGACCACGAGCGCCAGCACCGCGACGGTGAGCAGCCGCGCCAGCCGCCCCGCGTCCAGCGAGTGGCGTCGGGCCGTGACCCAGCCTGCGACCGCCACGATTCCCTCCATCGCCAGCCAGAACGTGTGCGGCGCCAGCGCCACGCTCGCGTGCAGGAACATGCCGTTGGGGACGTGGATCGCGAACAGCAGCCCCGAGACCAGCAGCAGCACGACGGCGGCCACCAGCCACGGCCCCGTCTCGACCGACCGCCGCCGGCGCCACCACCCGATGGCAGCGAAGGGCGCGAGGAACACGGCGCACACCAGCGCCAGGTAGATCCCGATCGCCGCCACGAAGCCCATCACGCGGCTGCCTACCAGGTCGCCCGGCGGCTGCGCCAGGAACGCCGACAGCGTGCGCGGCGCGGTGACGCTGTCGAGCTCGGCGAAGGACCGGAGCCACAGGATCCCGTACCCGCTCGATGGTGAGATGCTGCCGAAGACAGCGAGCTGGCGGATCCACCACGGCCCGACCACCACGAGGAAGGCGAACACGCACCCGACGGCGGCGGCGAACGGGATGGCCGGCGCGGCCCGCAGCCGCCACGACCGCCAGCGGTCCCACGCGAAGGCCGCGGCAGGGGTGGCCGCCAGCAACACCCCGTCGGTGCGCGCCAGCGTCGCCAGTCCGATCAGCAGCCCCGCGGCCACGAACGAGCGCGCGTGCCCCCGCAGGCCGCGCGACGTCAGCCAGAGCGCGGTCCCGCCCAGCACCATGGTCAGCGCGAAGTTGTCCGGCTGCGCCATGAAGACCGTGGTGAGCCCGGGCACCGCACCCAGGATCCCCGAGCCGACCTGCACCAGCGGCGGCGCCCCGGCGTCCCGCGCGATCGCCCAGCCGAGCGGCGCGGCCAGCGCGCCCACCAGCACGAACGGCAGCAGCGAGGCGAGCTGGGTCGGGCCCAGCAGCCAGATGAAGGGCACCTGGACCATCGAGGCGAGCGGCGCCCAGTGCGCGTTGCTCGGCACCGGCAGGTGCGGGTTGGCCGGGATCCGCCCGCCCACGTCGATGAACGTCCATAGGAAGTTCTCGGTGAACCCCTTGCCCGCTGCCAGGTTCCGCGCGATGTCGACGTAGTACGCCGAGTCGGGGTAGGCGGGGTCGGGCGTGAGGGCCGCCAGCACCGCGCGGATCGCCATGGCGAGCAGGAACAGCCCGATCGGGACGGCGGCGATGGAGGCGCGTGAGTGCCGTCCGAATGCAGCGGCCGGGGTCCGCTCCCGGGCCGGCTCACCTGACGTAGCCCGCGCTCCGATCATCGCTCAGCTCGCGTACAGGTCGTCTGCCGACCGAAGCACGATCGATCGCGCCGTGGCCGTGGCGCGGAGCTCGTCCGTGAACCCCTCCCGGCTGAAGATCGCCAGGCGAGTCGCCTCCGCGTCGAATCCCGGGATGTGGGGAGCGGTCCGTTCCAGCTGGGCCAGGGTGTCCAGGCCGGCAGGCTCCCTCTGCCACTTGCATTCGCCGGCGAGGAGCAGGCGACCCTGGTCGAGCACCACCACGTCCGCCTCCGCCTGCGCCACGCGTCGGGTCCCCGGATACGATGGGTCGGGCACCGGACCCCACCACGACCCGACCTCGCCCCGAGCCGGCAGGTCGGGATCCACGCCCGATGACCGGCGGACGTAGTTGCGGCAGACCTCCTCGAACGCCGGCTGGCTCACGAAGTGATCCAGCTGCGGCCGTACCCGTTCGCGGAAGACCGCCTCGAAGCGCCGGGCCTCGAGGTCGGTGCGGTTGGCCCTGACGAACCTGAACCAGAAGCGCAGGTAGCCGTCAGCGAGCTTCCAGATGCCTGCCCGGGAGCCGCTCGCCGCCGCGATCGGCCGGGCGTGCTCCAGGATGTGGAGGTTCCGGAGCTCGGCCAGGTACGGGGGCAGCGATGAGCTGGGCTGTCCGATCCGGCTGGCGATGTCGGCCTGCCGGGTGGCGCCGGACGCGATTGCCGCCACGATCGAGAGGTAGGTGGGGGCGGCCGACCCCAGCTCCTCGCGGATCAGGAGCTCGGCCTCGTCGTACAGCACCGACCCCTTGCGGAGGATCCGATTCTCGAGGTTCCAGTGCAACCCGCGCTCGGGATCGAACTGCTCCAGGTAGTACGGGATGCCGCCCAGGACCGCATACGCGCGCAGACGATCCTGGTTGTTCCACTCCGGGAAGAACGCCCCGGCATCGCGGTACCCCAGCGGGGCCAGCTGCTCGCCCCAGGTCCGCCGGCCGTAAAGCGGCCCCAGCAGCACGTGGCGCTCGAACATGCCGACCTGGCTTCCGGACAGCACAAGGAAGAGGGGCAGATCCTCGGACCGCACGTCCTCCAGGAAGACCTGGATCCGGGAGGACAGGGCCGGATCGGATTCCGCCAGGTAGGGGTACTCGTCGATCACCACCAGCAGCGGGTGCCCCTCCTGCCGTGCCTGGCGCGCCAGCTGCAGGAGGTACGAGAGGGCCTGGTTCCAGTTCGCCAGCGGTGCGTCTACCAGCAGTCGGTCGACCCGATGGGCCAGGACGCGAGCGGTGAGGCTCGCCAGCTGTTCGGTCGGCGTCCCGCGATCGGCCTGGTAGAAGATGGCGGGCTTGCCTTCGGCGAACCGCTGCAGAAGCGTGGTCTTGCCGACGCGGCGCCGTCCCCAGAGCAGGACCACCTGCCGCCGCAGGCCCCACAGCTCTTCCAGCGACGCGAGCTCTGCGTCGCGATCCACGAACACGTGTCAGCGGCCTCCGCGAGTGTCCGTTGCGATCATCTCCGCGACCGCCGAAGGCCGCGGCCGCCGTCCGGCGGTCGACCTAGATAACGCCCGTTATCATAGTCTGCGTTATCTTGCGCTGCGGGCGACGCGTTTGGCCGCACTGGGATCCAGCGGGCGGCGCTCATTCCAGCGAGATCCCGGCGAGGTCGAGACCCGACGCGTGCGCGGCCCATGCCAGCTCCCGATCCCAGGTCACGATCACGGTGTCTTCCGCGCCGAGTGTCAGCGACGAGGCGAGGTGGATTGCGTCGCATCCACGCAAGCCGTGTTCCTCGGCGAGGTCACCCGCGGACCGTGCGATCTCGGGTGTCACCTCGACCACTTCCAGTTCCTGGAAGCGATCATCGAGCGCTCGCCTGCTGTCTTCCTGCACGGCCCCGGGAAGGCGCCCCGCCCGGCGCGCAGCCGCGAGTGCAGCGCGAGCTTCGACATAGGTCACGCGGCTGGTGGCCAGGATCTCCGTGGAGTTCCACATCGCCCTGGCGAGGTCCGAACCGGCTTCGGTCATGAACAGCTTCACGAGGGCCGAGGTGTCGAAGTAGGCGGTCACCGCCGTTGCTCGATCACGATGTCCGACACCGAGCCTTGACCGGTCACGTGGATGTGGGCGCTGTCCGGCCTGCGGGGACGCTTCGCCGGCGTGATGATCCCCTGGGCCACCAACCGCTCGTAGGCGCTGGGCCCGGACGCACGAACGAGCCGCGCCACCGGCTTGCCGCGCTCGGTCACGGTGATCTCCTCGCCGCGCTGGACAGCGTCCAGCCAGTCGGCCAGATGGTCGCGAAGCTCCCTGACGCCGACCTGCAACGGTACACCTCCTGCCTGGAGAAGTGTACGTTACGGGGCCGCGGGGCGGCCTGCCAGCGACGCGTCCGCGGATGGTCCGTCCAGCGATGCGGCTGCCGCGAGGTCCAGCACTCAGGCTGGTAATCGGCCGATGAGGTCGTCCCCCGACAATCCGCCCGTGGACGATCAGCGGGTCGGGTCGGTCATTCGCGCGCTTCGGGTCCGGCGCAACTGGCGCCAGTCGGACCTGGCGCGCGATGCCGGAGTTTCGCAGACGAAGATCTCGCGGATCGAGCGAGGCCACCTGGGGCCGCTCTCCGTCGACAGCCTGCGAGCAGTGGGCGCCGCGCTGGACGTGCGGCTCGACCTGGTGCCGCGCTGGCGCGGCGGCGACCTGGACCGGCTCCTGAACGCGCGCCACTCGGCGATGCACGAGGTGGTGGCGCGCATGTTCGCGGACCTGCCGGGCTGGTCGGCGGCTCCGGAGGTCAGCTTCGCGGTCTACGCCGAGCGCGGAGTCGTGGATGTGCTGGCCTGGCACGCGGCGACCCGAACGCTGCTGGTCGTCGAGCTCAAGACCGAGCTTGGCGACGTGCAGGAAGTGTTGGGCACGCTCGACCGCAAGCGGCGCCTGGCGCCTGTGATCGGGCGCTCCCGGGGTTGGGTGCCGGCACAGGTCGGGACCTGGCTGCTGTTCGCGGAGAGCACCACGAACCGGGACCGGATCCGGGCGCATGGGACCGTGCTGCGCGCTGCGTACCCGGCGGGCGCGCTGGAGATGCGGCGCTGGCTGCGCGCGCCTGCCGGTCCGATCCGCGCGCTGTCGTTCCTGGGGGCGCGCCGTGACTCGGCCGATCTCGGCGGTGGTAGTGGCGGCCGCCATGGAGCGACTGACGCTGGGGGTGGCGCGGCCGCCGCTCGGGCCGGTGCCGCCGCCGCGGCCGCGGCGGCTCCCGCCCCACGCTCGCCGTCACGGAACAGTCATGGACGGACTGCTATGTCGCCGTTTGCGCCCCGGAAGCGCGTCCGGGTGCCGAGAAGTGCCCCGGGAGACGGCGCGCCCCACTGACGCGTGCCTGATCCGGGCACGATCCGTGCGTGGACGGTGCCACGAACGGCCGGAGGAGACGGCCGCGGAGCCAGGCACACCGTGCGCGTCGCGGCCGGCGGGTCCCCGTCGCGGCCGGCGCTGGATACGAGTCCCGGGGTGACTGTACCGCAGGAAATCTGCCCGGAACGGCCAATAGCAGGCACTGGGTGACTGCCGCGCGAAGGGAGGGGCGCGATGCAGGGCGCGGGCGCGACGGCTGCGCGAAGCGCACGGGCGCGGCAGGCGCGGGCAAGGGAGGCGCGCGGCCACGGCCCCGCGGCAGAACTCCTGGCTGCCTCGTCGGCCCCCACACCGCCCAGCCCCTCACGGGCCGCACCGCGCATCCCCGGGCGACAGGCACACGGCGTAGAGCGCGGCCTGCGGGAGCGCGGCGTCGGGCCCGGTGTCGGACGCCGCCGCCGGCACCACCGCCAGCGGGCTCGACAGCCAGACCGGCCGCACCGACCCGGCCAGGACGGGACGCAGCGAGGACACCAGCTGGTCCTTCTCCAGGATCAGCCAGCGCACGCCGTACAGCGCGGCCGCCTGCTCCACCACCGGCAGCGGGTCGTTCGGCGTGGCCACCCCGGTGATCCCCCAGCGATACCAGTACGCGCCCGGGTCCGCGCTCATCAACCGGTCGGTGGCGGGCACCGGGTACGCCGACAGCAACGCCGTCCGGTAGTCGGCCTCGTGCCGCCAGGCCCCCGCCAGCAGCACCGTCGCAATCGCGCCGATGACCCACACCAGCCCGATCGCGATCACGGTGAAGTGGCGCGTCGCGCGCGCCACGTCCCAGTGCGGGCGACGGGCGGCCACCCAGCGCACGGCGGCGCCGATCCCCACGATGGACAGCAGGTACGCGTGCGGCACGAGCGCCATGCCCGAGTGGAGCGCCATCCCGTACGGCAGGTGCACCGCGAAGACCAGCGCGCTGAAGACCAGGAACGTGATCCCGTAGACCAGCCACGGACGGAACGCCGGGGTGCGGCGGTGCAGCCACCCGCCCCACAGCATGAACGGCACCAGCACGATCAGCAGCGGCTGCGTCCCCAGCACGATGATCGCCGCCGCCAGCCCTCCGATCCGGCTGGCCAGCAGCGGCCCCAGCCCCTGGGCGAAGAACGTGGCCGGCGTCGTCTGGTCCGACACGCTGAAGAGCTGCTCGTAGGTGCGGATCCAGAGGATGCGGCCACTCGAGGAGGACGGCGAGATCGAACCGAACAGCAGCTGGTCGCGGATCCACCAGGGGGCCATGACCAGCAGGAACAGGCCGAAGCAGGCGATCGCCGCGCCCCAGCCGATGCGAACGGACGACGATGTGGCGGCGGCCGACGACGATGCGGACGCCGACGATGCGGACGCCGACGACGATGTGGCGGCCGACGACGAGGCTCCCCGTGCGCCCCCCCGCCACCGACCGCGCCACCGGGACCACTGCTCCGCCGCGAACGCCACGATGAACGGCACCCCCAGCAGCACCCCGTCGGTGCGCGCCAGCATCGCCAGCCCCACGAACACGCCGCCCAGCGCGAACGCCCAGCGGTTCCCGGTCGCCCCCCGGACGCACAACCAGAGTGCCGTGACGCCCAGCACCATGTAGAGCGAGAAGTTGTCGGGCTGCGACATGTAGGGCGCCACCGCGCCCGGCATCGCCATCAGCAGCCCCGCCGCGATCGAGGTCCGCCGGCCCAGCCCGGCGTCGATCCCCAGCAGGTACGTGATCGAGGCGCCGAGCGCGGCCAGGATCCAGAACGGCAGGCAGGAGGCCAGGTAAGTCGGCCCCAGC
>JAJYJR010000279.1 GCA_021789355.1 Chloroflexota bacterium
CTGGTGGACCAGGACAAGTGCCGCGGCTGGCGGTTCTGCGTCAGCGGTTGCCCCTACAAGAAGGTCTACTTCAACCATCGCACCGGCAAGGCCGAGAAGTGCACCTTCTGCTACCCCCGCATCGAGAGCGGCCAGCCCACCATCTGCTCCGAGACCTGCGTCGGCCGGCTGCGCTACGTGGGGATCGTGCTGTACGACGCAGATCGGGTGGAGGCGGCCGCCTCCGAACGGGACCCGCAGCGCCTGCGCCAGGCGCAGCTCGGCATCGTCCTCGACCCGGAGGACCCGGCGGTGCGGGTCCGGGCGCGCCAGGACGGCATCCCCGAGGACTGGATCGAGGCAGCCCGTCGCTCGCCCGTCTACGCTCTGGCGGTCCGGTTCGGCGTGGCCCTGCCGCTCCATCCGGAGTTCCGCACGTTGCCCATGGTGTGGTACGTGCCGCCGCTCTCGCCGGTGGTGTCCGCGCTCGCCGACGAAGACGAACAGCGCGATCCAGACCTGGTGTTCCACGCCATCGAGCGGCTGCGCATCCCGGTCGATTACCTCGCGAACCTGCTCGCAGCCGGCGATGCGGACGCGATCCGCGCCGTGCTCCGCCGGCTGGCGGCCCTGCGCACGTACATGCGCGCGCAGCAGATCGAGGGCCAGGGGGACGCGGCCATCGCGAGCTCCGTCGGCCTGGCGCCGACCGACCTCGAGCAGCTGTACCGCCTGCTGGCCGTCGCCAAGTACGAGGACCGCTACGTGGTGCCCCCCGCGCACCGCGAGACTGCCGACCGGCTCCTGGCCGCCACGGACTCGGACGATGCCTGCAGCGTGGATGCGGAGGGACGGTTCGAGCGAACGGCGCAGGCCTTCCGAGGGCAGCTGGTCCAGCTCGACCCGCGTCATCCGGCGCCGAGCGCACCGGCGCCGGATGGGACGTCCACCCCGCCGGCGCAGATCGCCCCGGGGGGTTGGGAATGAGCGATCCCCCGGTCGGGTCCTCGGCCAGCCAGCCGGCCGGACCCGACGAGTCGACCACGCCCGGGGACCTCGCGGTGCGGGACGATCCCCGTGCCCACCTGAACGCGCTCATCTCGCTGTTGCTGCAGTACCCGGACGCGACGCTCGCGGAGGATCGCGGCGCCGTCATGGATGCGGCCGCGGCGTTGCCGCTCTCCCCCCAACGCACCGCGCTGCTGGCCTTTCTCGACTACTGGTCGAGGGCTTCGCTGGCGACCCTGGCGCAGGAGTACGTCGCCACCTTCGATCTGCAGAAGCGCTGTGCGCTGTACCTGAGCTACTACCTCTACGGCGACAAGCGGCAACGAGGCGTGACGTTCCTCCGGCTCAAGCAGCTCTACGCGGCCGCGGGGTGGGAACTGACCACGCGCGAGCTGCCGGACTATCTGCCGCTCATGCTGGAGTTCGCCGCCTCCGGTCCGGCCGGGCATGGGGAGCTGCTGCTCCAGGAGTTTCGCCCGGGGCTCGAACTGCTGCGACGCGCTCTGCAGGACCTGGCCAGCCCGTATGCCCACCTGCTCGACGCCATCGTGCTCGGCCTGCCCCGCCTGACGCGCGGCCAGCAGGAGCTCGTCGAGCGCCTGGCGGCCGACGGACCGCCCAGTGAGCTGGTCGGGATCGAGCCGTTCGCGCCCCCCGAGGTGATGCCGCCGATCGGAGGGCGGCGCGGATGAGCGGGCCCGCGCTGCTCTTCTGGATCGTGCTGCCCTACGTGGCGCTGACGACCTTCGTGGTGGGCCACGCGTGGCGCTGGCGGCGCGACCAGTTCGGCTGGACCAGCCGATCGAGCCAGCTGATGGAGAGTCGCCTGCTCCGCTGGGGCGGCCCGCTCTTCCACTATGGCGCCTTCGCTGCCATCGCCGGTCACGTGCTCGGCATCCTCGTGCCGGCCAGCTGGACGGCCGCGCTCGGGATCTCCGAGCCGATGTACCACCTGCTCTCTGCGGGAGCCGGGACCGCCGCGGGGCTGGCCGTCGTGGCCGGGTTGCTGATCCTGCTCTACCGGCGCGCCAGCGTCCCGCGCGTCGCCGTCACCACCACCCGTATCGACATCGCCGTGTACGTGTTGCTCACGGTGACCATCGGTCTCGGCATCCTCGAGACTGTGGGGGTCAACCTGCTTGGCGGCGGGTACGACTACCGGACGAGCGTAGCGGTCTGGTTCCGCGGGTTGTTCCTTCTGGATCCACACCCGGAGCTGATGGTGGCCGCTCCGACCGTCTACCAGCTGCACGTGCTGGCGGCCTGGCTGCTCTTCGCGCTCTGGCCGTTCAGCCGCCTGGTGCACGCCTGGAGCTACCCGATCCTGTACCTGGGCCGCCCCTGGATCCTCTATCGCGGCTACCGACGCCGGGCACCCGTCCCGTCGATGCCGTTGACCCATAGCCGCTGAGCCAGCCGGGAGCCCCGCACATCATGGGTGGTCCACAGCACGCGCGCTATCCGATCGGCGGCCGGATGTCGGATGTGGTCCTCGGGCTGGCGCTGCGCTTTCGCCTCACGGCGCTCACGCAGCGCTACAACTCGGTGGCCGTGCTCGGGGCGTTCTCGCTGATCAACGGCTTCCTCTCCATCGGACTGATGGCGGCAGCGGCGTTCGTGACGGGCCAGCCCTTCATCTTCCCCTCGCTCGGTCCGACGGCGTTCCTGCTCTTCTACACGCCGCAGGCAGCTTCCGCATCGCCCCGCAACACCGTGCTGGGCCACCTGATCGGGGCGCTGGCCGGCTACCTGTCCCTGGTCGTGTTCGGGCTGCTGCAGGCCGGCCCGGCGCTGGCGACGGGCGTGAGCGGCCCGCGGATCGGCGCGGCCGCGCTCTCGCTGGGATTGACCGCAGGCTGCATGGTGTGGCTGCGGGTGCCGCACCCTCCGGCCGGCGCCACGACGCTCATCGTGAGCCTGGGCATCCTCGCGAAGCCCGAACAGCTCGCCGTGCTCATGCTGGCCGTGGTTCTGCTGGTGGTGCAGGGGCTGGTCATCAACCGGCTAGCTGGCTTGGCCTATCCGCTATGGGCGCCTCGCGCAGAGGAGGCCGTGGCGCATGTGTTGCCGGACGGCGGAGTGAGCGGGGGCAGGACGCTCTCGGGCCGCTGACGGCTTTGGCAAGTGCAGAGTTCGCAAGTGCAGGGTTCGGTTGGTGGCCGGCATCG
Organism: Chloroflexota bacterium; assembly: GCA_021789355.1. The sequence goes on from JAJYJR010000279.1 coordinate 3,156, forward strand.
GGTTGGAGGGGGGTCGGATGCGGGTTGACCTGCGGGGGACAGCCTTCGGTCTTCGAGTCACTATCAACCGGCTCGGTCAGTTGTGGAGCCGCCTCTCGGATTCGAACCGAGGACCTGAGCTTTACGAAAGCCCTGCTCTACCACTGAGCTAAGGCGGCGAGAGGTGTCCGACCTGTTTACGAATGAGCTTTCGGCCCGTGCTCATGTGAGCGTGATCCGTGCGTGGGGGGTTTGGGCTTGGGGGGTTTGATTGGGGGGTGATCGCACCGAACGGCCGGTCGCGCAAGGGGTTCGCGCGGGCGATTCCGGACCGGCGACCATCGTGCTCCCTCGTCATGTCTGTTCGGATGGACGAGGTAAGCGGGAACGAAGCCAGTGGTAAGCGCCGCCCGCTACGGTTCGGCTTGGGCCGCGCTCCGCGTGTCGGGGGTCTCCCGCGGACCGGCTCAGAACGATCGGCACGGCGACGACCCCGGCAGCGACGCGGCCTTCTTCCTGGCGGCGCGCTTATTGACTGGGTTCTCCCCGAGCAGAGTCTCGATCAACTGTCCGTCTCGCGGCGCTCGCTTGCGTTCGTGGGTAGGTCCTGGGTCCTCCTGAGGCGAGTGCCTTCGGAGGTAGGCGAGCGGCACGACGATGAGCCGGCGAGCGTCCCGCGCCAGCCGTCGGACGGAGCTGTGGGCGCAGATCAGGAGCGCCGCTGTGACTGGCGAGCTGGCACGCCGCCGCCTATGCTGGAGGCGTGAAACGGTCGGTGATCGGCTCGGTGACCCTCGATCTCGGCGATGCCATGGAGCGCTACGAGACGTGGGAGCGGCCCACGGTCGTGATCGTCGACGGGCCTTACGGCCTGCGCTCCTTCCCCGGCGATCCGCCCACGGTCGAGGAGCTGCCCGAGTGGTACGCGCCCCACGTGGCGGCCTGGTCGAAGGCGGCGCTCCCCGAGACGTCCCTGTGGTTCTGGGGGACGGAACTCTCCTGGGCGACGGTCCACCCGGTCCTCAGGCTGCACGGCTGGGACTACCGCACCGCCTACGTGTGGGACAAGGGCAAGGCGCACATCGCCGGCAACGTCAACAGCCGATCGCTGCGCAAGTTCCCCGTGGTCACCGAGCTGATCGTCCATTACGAGCGGCGGGTGGTCCTGGCCGCGGGCGACGGTCGCCAGCTCCCGATCAAGGACTGGCTGCGGGCGGAGTGGTCGCGCTCGGGGCTGTCGTTTTCGCAGACCAACGACGCGTGCGGGGTCGCCAACGCCGCGACCCGCAAGTACTTCACCACCGACTGGCGCTGGTACTTCCCGCCGCCCGAGATGATGGTGCGGCTGGCCGACTACGCCAACCTCCACGGTGCAGCGACCGGACGCCCGTACTTCAGCCTCGACGGCCAGACGCCTCTGACGGCCGGGGCGTGGGCGAAGATGCGCTCGAAGTGGCACTACGTCCACGGCATCACCAACGTGTGGGCCGCGCCGGCGCTCCACGGCTCGGAGCGGCTGCGCAACGGCAACGGCCTGCAGTCGGCGCACATGAATCAGAAGCCGCTCGCCCTGACCGAGCGGATGATCCTCGCCACCTCCGACCCCGGGGACGTGGTGTGGGAGCCCTTCGGCGGCCTCTGTACGGGCGCGGTAGCCTCCCTACGGACGGAGCGCCGCGCGTTCGCGGCCGAGATCCTGCCCGCGTACTATGAGTTGGCTGTGGCTCGCCTGGAGGATGAGGCCCGTGACCGCGAGGATGCCCGAGCCGGCTGAGCCGCCGCCCATCCCCACGCCCGTCCCCGTTGAGCCCACCGAACCCCCCGAACTCGTCGAGCTGTGGAAGCGCGTGCGCGGCGCCCTCTTCGCCCTGCCGGGCCGCTTCCACGTCGCGCTCAACATCAGCGGCGTGCTGATCCCCGACCTGCACACCCTCTCGGCCGCTCTCGGCGCCACGATCGAGGCGCAGGTGGTGGACACGCTCAACGACGTGCGCACCCTGTGGGACCCGGAGAGCGAGTGGACCGGCTACGAGTTCGTGCGCCAGCCGCAGCGCTTCCCCGACGTGATCCTGCGCGCGTCGAACCCGGACGCCCAGCCGTCGATCCTCATGGGCATCGAGCTCAAGGGCTGGTACGCGCTGGCGAAGGAGAAGGAGCCCTCCTTCCGCTACAAGGTGACGCCCGCGGTGCCCACCCCCTTCGACCTGCTGTGCGTGATGCCCTGGGCGCTCGACAACGTGATCGCCGGCACGCCCCAGCTCTTCGCGCCGCACGTGGTGGGCGCCCGCTTCGCGGCCGAGTACCGCAACTTCTGGTGGGAACACCTGCGCACCGCGCGCGGCGACCGCACGATCCGCTACTCCGCGGTCACCCAGTCGTATCCGCAGCGGGACCTGCCGATCGCCGACCAGGCCGTCTCCGACGATGGCTCGAACTTCGGCCGCTACAGCCGCTCGGGCCTCATGGTCGACTACATCACCCGTCTATTCGACGAACCGCTGTGCGGCGTGCCGCTCGGCAAGTGGCAGGGCTTCCTGGCGCAGTTCTAACCCGATTCCGACGGCCGGAAGGCCCCCGGAGTACCCCTGGGGGCTGTCCCAGCGGCCCGTGCCATCGTGCAGGGAATGAATACCGACATCGCGGCGCTCCTCGGCCTTCCCCCGCTACGCTGGACCTCGGTCGACGAGGTACTGGCGGAAATCGCCGAGGCAGCCTGAGCCTTCACGTCCCAGGCCGACCGCAGCCCCATCGCGGCCGCGCCTGCATCCCGTCTGGAATCAACGACGCCCGCCCCGGGGAGCGAACCAGGGCGGGCGTCGTTGCGTGAGAGATGCGCTCAGAGTCGGCGGTCGCGGATGGCGCGGATCACGGCCGGCAGGGTCCGCGCCGCGTCAAGCGGCGTCTTGCCCCAGCCGTGACTGGCCCGGAAGGGATCGCCACGACTGGCCACCGCGTCGAAGGCCAGTCAGCAGAGGGGGCGCATGGAGCGGGCGACCGGATCGCCCGATCGGGCGACCCCCGACCTTCGGCGGACGGAACCAAAGTCAAGGGACCGGCGCGCCGAAGGTGGGGCGGGCGGGCCGAAGGTGGGGCGGGCGGGCCGAATCAACGCGGGCAGGGCCGGCGGCCCGGGTGCCGACGGCGGCCACGCCAGCACCACGAGGGTGGGGTGCCGCGCCTGAGGAAGCCGCAGCCCCGTCAGCTGCGGAACAGATCGTCGCCAACCGGCGCGCCGTCGCTCCCGACGACCCGGACCCCGCGCAGATCTGGGATCGCATCAAGGACCCACAGGGCGTTGCCGGCATTGATCGCCTGGACGTGGGTCGAGTACGCGGTCGGCAGGATCTGCCAGCGGCCGTGACCACCGTCTTCGACCGCGACGGCCACGGCCACCCAGAAGGGCGGCTTGCCGCGCTGGCCACTGCTCATCGGCGTCCCTCCCTCGGCTGAGTGTCTCCCCGGTTCGTTGGCCAAGCGTTGGCCGAGATTGTGTCCGGCTTTGCGGCCGACCTCACCTGAGCTGCGGTCCCTCGTCGGATCGGAGCGACCTGGAGCTTGGTCCGCAGGGGTTCGGCGTCAAGGACGCGGACGACAAGACGGCACTCGGGACGCGCTGGCCGGCGCGAAGGGCGCCGTCTGGGGTCGCCACGTCGTCCGTCACACGTCGCCCCACGGCGCCAGCCGCGGGACGCCCGATTCGAGCCGCCAGAATCCCGGCCGAATGCCCCTGTGCGCCGTCAGGCGGCCGCGTCAGCTCGTTCAGGGCCATTTCGGGACGGCAGGTCGGGGGTGGTCGCTCGACGGCCTCTCAGGGGCTCCTGCGCGGTTTCGGGTCTCGCGTCCGACAAACAGAAACGGTCCGCGGTAATGGCTCAGGGCACGCCGATGTGCCTCACGAGGTCCGTAAGCACAGCCACGGCCACGTCCCGGCCCACACCCCGCAGGGCGTCCAGGAGCGCGCCGAGCTTCCCCTTGCGCTCCGTGTTCGTCTCTTCGGCCAGGCGTGCCTCGAGGACCGCGATCAGCCCGTCGAAGGGATCCTCGCTGGGCCACTGGCCCACCGCCCGCCGACCCCGTTCACGCAGCCGAACGTCACGCAGGGCGAAGGGCATGGTCTGGCTGCTCACGTCATCGCCCGAGATGTAGTCCCCGTCCGCCGCTTGATCGCCTGACCCACACGGGCACGCTGCCGATGGGTCAAGGGCTCCGAGACGGATGCCGCCGATGCGGGCGGCCCGCGGTGAGCGAGCGATTCGTGCGCGACGCGGGGCCCGGGTACTTGACGAGCGGCTGATCTCGCCCACCGTCGGGCATGGTTCGTGTCCGACGCGCGCACGCCTTCGTGCTCGATCTCAACGACGCAC
>JAJYJR010000280.1 GCA_021789355.1 Chloroflexota bacterium
AGGGACGGTCAACGACACCTACGCCACCCAGCTCAACCTGGTGAAGACGATCGAACAGATCCTGGGTCTGCGGCCCATGAACCAGATGGACCGGGCCGCCGTGCCCATGTTCAACGCCTTCACCAGCAAGCCGGACTTCCGGCCCTACAGCGCGGTGCCGAACCGGATCCCCCTCACGCTCGGGATCAAGGCCAGTGCGGCGACGGTCCCGGCCGGGATGGCGACCCTCTACCAGCAATGGGTGACCTGGAGCGCAAACCAGCACTTCGGGGGGTCCGCGCCGGCCCCGGACGTGGCCAACCCGGCGCAGCTCAACCGGCTCGACTGGTACACCAGCCACGCCTGGGCCGTGCCGTACCCGGGCGACGCGACCATCCTCGCGCCAAGCCAGGTGCCCGGCGGAAAGACGGGAGGGGACAACTAGGCCGACCGGGCGCGTGGCCGGAGCCGGGTGGGGGCGGCTCCGGCCACGCGCTATGTGACAGCTCGCGGCGGCGACGTGCCGGATGCGAGCGGGAGGTGGATGCGGGAACGGTCGAGCACGGGGCGGTTGGCAGGCCGCGCGCTGTGGCGCAGCTCGTCCCCCACCGTGAGCCGGCACGGTGGCACGCCGTCGACTCGTCCGCTTACCGATCGGCTCGCGTGGGGGGTGGGCGCGATGGGCGTACCGTACCTGACCCCCAATCGGAGCATCCTGGATGACACACCCCGCCGTCAGCCCGCAGACTGAGCTGGGCCTCGGTGCGCTGCGAGCGCTCGCCCGCCGGCCCCAGGACTGGGACGCCACGGAGCTTGCGGACGCCCTCGACGCACGCGCGGATCGGCTCGTCGAGGTCGTCGGCCGCCTGGTCGCGGCGGGGTGGCTCCACGCCATGCGCCGCTCAGGGCGCCTGACCTACCGATATGCCGATCCGCGCCCGATCCCCACGCTCGGCGAGGTGATCACCGCGATCGACGGCGCCGGCGCGGCTGACGACTGCGCGCTGGGCCTGGGTCCCTGCGGCGGGTTGACGGGCGGCCCGGTCTGTGGTGCGCACCGCGGATGGCTGCGCCAGCTCGGCGGCAGTGCCCTCCTCGCGCTGCCGCTGCTCCCGACCCAGGCGGCGCGAACGAGACTTCCGGACCCCTGGCACGGCGGCGCCGAGCGCGACGAGGATCGCGCCGCGCCCACGGTGACCGGCCCGGATGCCGCGGACCCCGTGGTCGCGGGACCGGCCTGGGGGCCGGACCCGCCGGACCCGTCGTCCGGCGCCGTGACGCCCACCGGCGTCGGCGTTGTTGGCCCCGTGCGCCGGGATGGCGCGGTGGGGGCCGAGCCCATGATCAGCCGGCGGGCCCTGCTGCGAGGTGCGCTTGCGGCCGGCGCAGCGGCGGCTCTCGACGCCTGCGGCGGGTCGTCGCCGCGGGCGTGGCTGGGCCCCGCTCCGCTCGGGCGTCCCGCAGCGGTGGCGGCGCCGGTGGCACGCCCGGCGCCCCCGCCTGCGGCCTCGCCCTTCGTGGCGCCGCCGGTGGCGCAGCGGCGGACCGACCATCCCGTGCTGCTGGAGAACGTGCGCCCGGGGACCGCGGGATGGTGGGCCGGCGCGGACGGCATCCCGGCCGCCGAAGGGTACCTCTCGGCGGCCTCCCTGGCGCCCGGGGAGCGAGCCACGCTGCACCTCGCCAGCGAGGCCGGCACCCTTGACGTCGATTGGTACCGCCTGGGCTGGTATGGCGGCGCCGGCGGGCGCCTGCTGCACCGCGAACGGCTCCCGGCGGCGCCTGCCACGATGCCGACCGGACCCTCATCCCTCGGATGCATCGAGGCCGGCTGGCCGCCCGCCTCCGAGCTCGAGATCGACGCACGCTGGACGAGTGGCATGCACCTGGCGGTCCTGCGGGCCGGATGGGGCGATGCCGGGTACATCCCGTTCGTCGTCCGCCCGCCCGCCAACGCGAGCTCGACGGATCGCGCACCCGTGCTGGTGGTGAACGCGGCGACCACCTGGCAGGCCTACAACTGCTGGGGCGGCAAGAGCCTCTACGCCTACAACTCCTCGGGCGTGTCGATGCCCTGGGGGTCGCAGCAGGCGGCACAGGTGAGCTTCGATCGCCCGCATGTGCTCGACCAGGGTGCGGGGCTCCTCTTCTACTGGGAGATCCAGTTCATCCGCTGGCTGGAGCGCCACGGCCGCGACGTCGAGTACGCCGCCGACGTCGATCTGGTGCTCCACCCCGAGGTCTTCGCCGGCCGCCGGCTGGTGGTGTTCCAGGGGCATCACGAGTACTGGTCGCGGGGCATGCGCGACGCGCTGGAAGGCCTCATCGAGGCGGGCACCCACGTCCTCTTCCTCTCGGCGAATGAGGTCTACTGGCAGGTCCGCCTGGACGACTCGCCGCTTGGGCCGGCGCGGCGGGTGACCTGCTACAAGCAGGCGGCCCCCGACCCGATGGCGCGGAGCGACCCGCAGCTCACTACCACCCTCTGGCGCGCCGCCCCGGTGCGCGCACCCGAGGCGGCGGTGGTGGGCCAGATGTACGCGCACGTCGTGACCCAGCCGGCCGACTGGCGCGTGGTCAACGCCCGCCATTGGCTCTACGCGAACACCGGGCTGCGCAACGGTGACGCCCTCGTCAACCTCGTCGGACAGGAGTACGACACGTACAATCCGACGCTCGCGCCGCCCGGCACGATCCTGCTGGCCTGCAGTCCGGTGGTGCCGGACCACGTCGATCCGGACACCCCGCCGTTCCAGACCGCCACGCTGTACGTCGCACCGTCCGGGGCGACGGTCTTCGCGGCCGGCACCTTCCAGTGGTCCTGGGCGCTCGATGACTTCGGCCGCCGCACGTGGGCCGGCATTCGCACGCCGGTCGATCGCCGCGTGGGGATCATGACGGCCAACCTGCTCAACCGCCTGGGCGACGGGGTGGCCTGAGGCGACGACTGACGTTCCGCATCCACCCCGCCTGGCGGGTGTTCGCGGGCGAGCCGCTGCTGGTGGGCGCCGCGGCGGCCGCGACGGACCCACCGCTCGGGCCCGAGGCCTTGATCGAGGCGGCCCCGGCAGTCGAGGCGCGAGCAGGTCGTTCAGGGCCTCGATGACCTCGACGACGTCGCGCACGCGGTCGGGCAGGGTCGTGAGCCACCCGGTCCGAGTGCGCGCCTGGGCGCCACCCACGGCCGCCTTCTTCCTGGAGCGCGAGGCGTGGCTGGGGTAGGTCGCGGCGACCCTGGCGCTCGGCCCGGGGGCGGCACACGACGGCGCTGCGAGGGGTGGGATCCGAGCCCTGGCACGGGCCCGTGGTGGCCGACGGGGCCGCGAGACGCACGAGCCGGTACCCTGCGGTGCCGAACGGCGCGATCGCCTCACCGATGGCGCCGCAGGATCGCCGTCAGCCTCCCGCAGCTGGCCGGTGCCGGCGCGGCCGTCGGCTCAGCCCCGCAGCCCTCTCGGTCGTGGCGACGCCGGTCCGAAGCGCGCATCGGCGAGCAGCAGGAGCCCGGCGCCCACCAGCGGTCCGACCAGGGTGAGCTCGCCGAGGAGCGGGTGCGGCGCACTGTGCAGGAGCACGAGGCCATAGGTCCCGGCGCCGGCGACGAGCGCCGCCCCGCTGGCCCGTGGGTAGGTCCAGCCGGGTCCCGTCAGCGCGATGGCGGGCACCGTGAGCAGAAGCCCGAGGAGTGGCGCCTCGACCTCCAGGACGAAGAGCCAGAAGGTCGCCGTCAGCACGAACACGAGGGCGCCCGCGAGCCGCAGCCAGGCCACCTGCCGCCCACCGCTCGGGTGGTGGTCGCGGGGCGCTGGGGAGCTTCGTCCGGCCACGGCAGCGGCCTCACGTCTGCTGCGGAGGACCGCCCCGACGGGTCCGTGATCCGCGGCCGACGCCGCCCTCAGGCGATCTCCCGCGCCGTCCACCATAGCGCGGCCGGACTGGCGTGACCAGAGGTCACGTGCACGGTCGGAGGGCACCGTCGAGGCGGCCGATCAGGAGCACGGCGAGGTACACCGCCCGGATGCGGCTGCGCGGGATCAGCGAGGGTCCAGAGCGCGGTCCGCCGGTGCCCGCCACGTGGGTGCGGCCAGCGAAAGGCGGCGGCGGGGCCGGCTTACGCGCCCGGCGGTTGGTCGCCGTCGGACGGAGGCGGCTCCTTGCCCTCCATGGCGTTGCGGAAGTCGCGCATGGCCTTGCCGATCGCGGCGCCCGTCTCGGGCAGCTTGCCCGGCCCGAGGACCAGGAGCACGATCACGAGCAGCAGGATCAGGTGCCAGGGTGAGAGTGCGTCCATCGTCGCCCCCTATGGTGCTGCGATCATGGTCGGCAGTGCCGGCGGGCCGCGGCAGAGCCATGGGGCCCGGAGACCGCCGCGTCCCTCACCTTCGGCTCGGCCTCGGCTGGACCGTCGTGTCCGCCCCGGCCGTTCGTCAGTGGATGGGGCGCCAGGCCGCGACCGGGGGCGGCGCGGTGCAACCGTGGGCCGTCCCGAAAGGGGCCGCGTTTCGGAGCCATGTCCAGGGGCAGCGAGGGGCGCCTCGCGACAGTTCTTGAGTGAATCTTGATCCCCCGCCGACGCCGCAGCGCGGCTGCCGCTTGGGGGTGGCGCGGATGATTGGGGTGTGGGATTGGGCAGTCGCCTCTTCTCGCATACCCCGACGCAGGTCGTTCGGCGGACCCTGGGCCAGCTGGTGGCGTTCGTCGCGCCGCCACCCCTGCCGTCGGTCCCGCAGCTCTACGAGGCCCTCCGCGCCGGCGCGCCGGCGGAGGTTGCGACAGAACCTGAGACCCCGGGCCTCGACGATCTCCGGGCCGCCCTCGGCGTGGTGGCCGCGGGGAGTGCCCGCAGCATCACGCTGTGCGGGTTCCCCGATGGTCAGGCGCTGCTGCGGGTGGGCCGGGCGCTGGCGATCACGGGGATCGTGGTGGAGCCCGTCATACGCAGCGGAGGCGGCGGCGTCGACATCCGGGTGAGGCGGGCGTCGCCGGACGCGCCATGAGCGACCCGCGGGCCGTGCTCCCGGGCCGCAAGCCCGGCGATCGCCGGGTGCGCGTCGAGCGCCCCCAGGCCCGCTACTTCCGCTACCAGGCGCCGGGGGTGCTCACCGCCAAGCTGGCGGCCGAGGAGCCCGCCACCCCGCTCGGTCGGGCCCTCGCCCGCACCCGGCGCGTCCTCTTCGGGCGGCCGCTGTCGAGCGAGGAGGAGCTGATCGAGCGGTTGCCCAAGTGGAAGGCGCTGCCGGTCTTCTCGTCCGACGTGATGTCGTCCGTCGCGTACGCCACGCAGGCGAGCCTCTACACCCTGCTCGGGGTCGGGACGATCGCCTTCGTCTGGCTCCTGCCGATCTCGGTCGCGATCGTCGGCGTGCTCGCGCTCGTCACGCTCTCCTACCGGCAGACGATCCGGGCCTACCCTAACGGCGGCGGCAGCTACATCGTGGCCCACGCCAACCTCGGGGTGCTCCCCGGCCTCGTCGCGGCGGCGGCCCTGCTGACCGACTACGTGCTCACCGTCGCCGTCAGCGTCTCCGCCGGCGTCCAGGCGCTGTACTCGCTGTTCCCGCCCCTGCTCCCCCTCGCCGTGCCCCTGATCGTGCTGTTCATCCTCTTCGTGATGTCGATCAACCTGCGGGGCATCCGCGAGAGCGGCACGATCTTCGCCAGCCCGACCTACATCTTCCTGGGCACCGCGCTGCTGTTGATCGCGCTCGGCGTGATCCGCACGATCCTGGGCCAGGCACCCCACGTCACCGACGTCTCGGCGGCCCACGTCCCGGCCGAGACGTTCGGGCTGCTCCTCCTCATGCGCGCCTTCGCCGACGGCTGCTCGGCCATGACCGGGACCGAGGCGGTGGCCAATGGCGTGCCGGCGTTCAAGCCGCCGGAGTGGCAGAACGCCCGGACCACCATGCTCATCATGGCGCTCCTGCTCGGGACGATGTTCCTGGGCACCTCGTTCCTGGCCCACGTCAGCGGCGCGCTGCCGGCATCGAGCGGCGAATCCGTGCTCTCCCAGATCGGGCGGTCCGTCTTCGGTCGGGGCGCCCTGTGGTACGTGCTGCAGCTCTCCACGATGGGCATCCTGGTGCTGGCGGCGCAGACCAGCTTCGCCGACTTCCCAAGGTTGTCCTCGATCCTGGCGCACGACGGCTACATGCCCCGCCACTTCGCGTTCCGGGGCGAGCGGCTGGCCTTCAACGCGGGGATCATGGCCCTCGCCATCGTGTCGATCGTGCTGGTGGTCGCGTTCGGGGGAAACGTGGAGGCCCTCATCCCGCTCTACGCCATCGGCGTGTTCACCGCGTTCACGCTGTCGCAGGCCGGCATGGTCCGTCACTGGTTCAAGGGGCGCGGGCCAGGGTGGCGCACCAGCGCGTTCTTCAACGGGCTCGGCGCCGTCACCACCGCGATCGTGGTGGTCATCTTCGTGATCGCGAAGTTCGCGCTGGGGGCGTGGATCGTGATCGTGATCGTGCCGATCCTGGTGCTGCTGATGCTGTTCGTGCACCGTGAGTACCGGGTAGAGGCGCACGAGCTCGACGTCCGTCCCACGGCCACCATCCGGCCGCCGCATCGACGGCAGCGGGTCATCGTGGTCGCGCCGGCCTTCACGCGCGCCGTCGTCCAGGCCGTCAAGGTCGCGCGCACGACGTCGACCGACGTCTCGATCGTGCACGTCGCCGAGGACTCGGACCGCGGCGAGGAGTTCCGCAGTCGTGTCGAGCGCCAGATGCCGGGCGTCCCGGTGGTGCTGATCGAATCCCCGTACCGCTCGCTGGTGCGGCCGTTCCTGCGCTACCTCGAGGTCGCCCAGGCCGAGGATCCCGACGCGGTGCTGATGGTCCTGATCCCGGAGCTCGAGCCGCGCCACTGGTGGGACCGCCTGCTGTTCAACCAGAACTCCCGGCGCATCCGGGCAGCGCTGGTCGGCCGGCCCGACATCGTGGTGCTCGACGTGCCGTACCGGCGCGAGGAGGCGGAGCGCAAGGCCGCCGAGGTCCGGGCCAACTGACGCGGCGGCCTGGGTGCGGTGAGGCTGGCCGAGACCGGCGCACGACCGGCTGAACGGGCCCGCGAACGCCGAGAATCCGGCCACGCGTACCATGGCGCGGATGGGCTACCTGACGCTCGCGCTCCTCTTCGTGCTGTTCGTGCTGGCGCTGCTGCCGACGCGCCGGCTGTGGATCGCGGGAACGGGGCTCGAATGGCGGATCGGCTACCTGGTCACGCTCCTGGCGCTGGGCTTCGCCGCCATCGAGTTCGAAGCGCTCGGCCGCTACCTGCTGCCGGTCCTGCTGCTCCTGTACCTGGTGCCCTTCAGCGGGATCCCCGCGCGCTGGGAGCGCTGGCGGCGGCGTCCCCCGCACGACACGATCATCGAGGGGCATGCGATCCGGCTGGACGCGGACGATCCGCCCCCGCCGTGAGCCTGCGGGGCCCGGGACGCCCGGTGTAACCGCGCTGCTATCCTCGGACATCATGGCCGACCGGAGCTCTCCCCTCGCCTGGGCCGACGTGGCGG
>JAJYJR010000281.1 GCA_021789355.1 Chloroflexota bacterium
TCGCTCTGCGGCGGCTCCACCGTCACTCCACCGTCACTCCACGATCGCTCCACGCGGGCTTGACCACCCCTGACATGGCGGGCTCCGGCGCGACGGGCCCAGATCGCGGCGCGGGCCCCGGGCGCGGCGCGGCCCCCCGAGTACGGCGCGGGCCCCCCGAGTACGGCGCGGGCCCAGATCGCGGGGACGGCTCGGGCGAGGCTCGTGCGCGGCGCGGGCCCCGGCCGCGGTCCCGCCGGTCCCCTACCCCGACTTCCGCGCCCGCACGTACACGCTCGGCCCCGGCGTCACCGAGCCCAACGGTCCCTGCAGCGGCCCCTCGACCGCCGCCAGCCATCCCGCGGGCACCCGCTCACGCAGCAGCGGCAGCCGGAACAGCGACACTGCACGCACCGCCTCCACACGCAACCCCGCCCGGCGCAGCATCCGGCGCACCTCCAGCGGATGCCGGTCGAAGTGCAGCGGCAGGTATTCGTGCGGCTCCATCGTGAACGGCGACCAGTCCTGGCGGCCCAGCGCGTGCGTCAGGATCGCCTTGAGGTTGCGCTTGTTGGCGAACTCCAGCACCAGCACGCCGCCCGGGCACAGGATCCGCGCGAACTCGGCGAACACGGCCCCCGGGTGCTCCAGGTGGTGCACCACCCGAACGCAGACCACTGCGTCGAACGACCCGTCGTCGAACGGCAGTGCGTACGCGTCCCCCTGCTCGACCCGGATCCGCGGCTCGTCGTGGAACTGCTCGCGCGCGGCCGCCACGTGCGCCTCCGACGCGTCCAGCAGCACGACCTCGCGGTACCCCCGGTACTCGCCGGCGAGGCGCCCATACCCCGCCCCCACCTCCACGAGCCGCTCGCCGGTCGGGGGCAGCAACGCACGGATCGCCATCCGGTCGCAGCGATCCTCGTAGTCGCGCGCGGCCCAGAAGACGTCCCGGTAGCGCAGGTCGTCGTAGCGCGGGATCTCGTGGTCGGGCGGCGAGGACTCCAGGGGGGCCGGCGATGCCGACCGGGCGACCGACGAGACCGCCGACTGAGCGGCCGGCGAGACCGCCGACTGAGCGGCCGGCGAGACCGCCGACCGGGCGACCGACGACACGGGCGACTCCGGCGATGCGGGCGGGTCCGGCGACAGGGACGACGCCGACGAGACCGCCGACTGAGCGGACGACGACTCCACCGACGACGCGACCGACTGGTCAGCCGGTTCGGGATCGGCCGGCATAATCGGTTCGACAGTCGTCATGGCCGCGCCATTCTACCGGCGGCGCCTCCCAGGGCGACCAGTAGCGCCCGGAGCACTCCCGGCTTGACCAGCCCCCATCACCCCGCCGAGGTCACCGCCCGGGAGGATCGCGCGTCCTGGATCGTGACGAGCGGATCCGATCGACCGTCTTCTCGTAGGCGTACACGACGATCATCCAGCGCCACGGGCCGAGAACGAACCTGAACGGCGCCCACCGCTCCTGCAGTGGGCCGCCGAGGCGGGGAAACTGGCGCAGCGGCTGGACCCGAACGCCTGGCCCGCTCGCGTGTCGTCGCGGGGAGGCTACAGGTGCGGATCAGGCTCGCGAGGTCGTCGGCGGCAGTTGGCGTGACAACGACCGTGGCCACGGGGTCACGGCTCGGGACCATGGGGGGCCATTGCGCCAGGAGGGCGAGGGGAGGATCGTTGAGTCGTGGCGCCCGGAGACCCACGAGACCACGTGACGAGGGAGTTGACAACGCGACGCGGGCCGCGGAGTCTCCCGTCGAGGTAACCGAACAGGCAGGCGAGACCGTGGCGCTCACGAGACAACAGATCGAGAAGTACCTGCGCGAGGTCGGGGAAGAACTTCACGCCCAGGGGCTCCGCGGCGAGATCCTGATCGTGGGTGGCGCGTTCATGGCGCTGGTGCTTCGGGCCCGAAACACCACGAAGGACGTCGACGCGATCGTCGTGAGCGATTCCAGACCGCTCCGAGAGGCCGTCGGACGCGTGGCCCAGCGACACGCGCTCCCCGCGAACTGGCTCAACGACGCGGTGAAGGGGTTCGTCCACAAGCAGCCGCCCAGCCGCCTCTGGGCGGAGTACCCCGGCCTTCGCGTCTACGTCCCGGGCACGGACTACGTCTTCGCGATGAAGGCCGACGCGGCGCGTCCGGAGGATCGGAACGATCTGCTGAAGCTACGCGACGAACTCCACCTCCGCAACGCCGAAGAGGCGATGCAGGTCGTCGAGCGCTACGTGCCGGCGAACCGGATCCGGATCCAGACCCAGTTCACCGTCGAGTCCTTGTTCGAGTAGGGCCGACGGCCTACGATGGGAGTCATGGCAACGGACCTTCTCCTCGAGCGCGGCGAGATCCAGACTGGCTACCGATTGAGCACGGTCAGCCAGTCGTTCGACCGCGTCCGCCGGGGTGAGGATCCATGGATCGCCCTCGGCGACTTCCTCGATGACTGGCAACGGGCCGAGCCTGATCAGCGGCCGCTGCTGGTCGCCGATCCGATCCCGACTACCGAGGACGATCCGCAGCGCCGCTGGGCGGCGCTGTTCGCGGCTGCCGTGGACTGGCTCTGCTGGACCGCGGAGCCGCGCGTCGAGACGCCCGGCTGGCTGGCCGACGACATCTACGTCCTGCCCGTGCCGTGGTTCGTCGTCGAGAGCACAGCGCTGCGGACCTGGCAGTTGGTCGAGAGCCCGACGCCGTTCCGAATGCGCCGCATCTTCACAGACGCGAGCATCGTCGCCCGCGCCTGACCAGCGCGCCCGGGGGCGCTCGCACGCGGCCCACCCGCCGACACGCGCCCCACCCGCCGACACGTGGCCCACCCGCCGACACGCGGCCCAGCCCGCGCCCGGGGGCGCTCGCGTGCGCCCCACCCGCCGACACGCGGCCCACCCGCCGAACAGGTACCCTGCGGGTGATGCCCGTCCCGCTGCCGCTCGACGCCCACCTCCACACCGACCTCTCGCCCGACGCGGACGTGCCCCTCGACGCGTATGCGGCGCTGGCCCGAGAGCAGGGCGTGGCAGAGCTCGCCATCACCGACCACATCGACTTCGTCGCCGGCGACCCCGCCCACCGCTACGCCGACTACGACCGACGCGTCCGCGCAGTCCGCGAGGCGGCCGAGCGCTGGGCCGGCGAGCCCGTCATCCGGCTCGGCCTGGAAGCCACCTACGAGCGCGGCGCCGAGGACGAGATCCGCCGCTATCTCGCCAGCCACGCCTACGACTACGTGATCGGGTCGGTGCACATATCGCGGCGCACCCCCTTCCGCGACCCCCAGACCGCCGCGGCCTGGTGCGCCGGCAAGACCCACCGCCAGGCCACCGCCTTCTACTGGGACGAGGTCGAGCGGGCCATCCGCAGCGGCCTGTTCGACACCATCGGCCACCTCGACTTCGTCAAGCGCTACACGCAGCCGCACCTCGGGCCGTTCGAGTACGAGTCCCACGCCGACATCTACGATCGGCTGCTGCGGGCGCTCCTGGAGACGGGGACGGCGCTGGAGGTGAACGCGTCGGGGCTGCGGCAGGAGCCACACGAACCCTATCCGTCGCCTGCGGTGGTGGCGCGCTACCGCGAGCTGGGGGGCGAGCGCGTGGTGGCCGGCAGCGACGCGCACCGGGTCGAGCACTTCGCGTTCGGCCTGGCCGACGTCTACCGGTCGATCGGGCGGGCCGGGTTCCGGGCGCTGAGCTTCCGGCGGGGCGGCAACCAGGTCGCGGTCGAGCTGTCGACCGAGCTGGTGAGCGCGCTGATGGGACGGGACGCGGGACGGGGGTGACGGCGTGCCTGAGCGTGAGCCGATGCGCCTGACCGTCATCGGGTGCGCCGCGGCGTGGAGCAGAGTGCCCGGCCGCGCGTCGTCGTCGTACCTCGTCGAGCTGGGGGCGCCCGGCGATCCCGGGGCGGGCGAGTCTGCGGCGGCCGCGGGCGATGGCTCGGCACCGGTTGAGGGCGCGGCGCCCGCCATCCTCCTCGATCTCGGGCAGGGCAGTTTCTCGGCGCTGTCGGGGTTCCGCGACCCGGCCACGCTCGGCGGCGTGCTGATCTCGCACGCGCATCCCGACCACTGCATCGACCTGGTGCCGCTGCGGCTCTTCCTGCGCTACGGGTGCGAGCCTGCCCGCACCGTGACGCTGCGCGGGCCGGCCGAGCTGCGGCAGCGGTTCGACGGGCTGACCAACGAACCGGACTTCCTGTACGACCTGCCGGGCGACCCGCTAGCCCCGGGCACGTTCGAGCTCGCCGGGTTCCAGGTGTCGGTCGCGCCGGTGCTCCACAAGGACAGCAGCTTTGCGTTCCGGGTGGCCCCCGCGGGCGACACCTCCGGCCCTGGGCTGGTCTACTCGGGCGACTGCGGCCGAGCGGACGACCTGCTCGCGCTGATCCGTCCTGGCGATACCCTGCTGGTCGAGGCCTCGCACGGCGCGGGCCCGATCATCGAGGGGCCCAACCACCTGAACGCCGCGGAGGCGGTGCGGGTCGCGACGGCAGGGAGGGTCGGGCGCCTGGTGCTGACGCACTTCCTGGACGGCGTCGACCCGCTGGCCGCGCTCGAGCTGGCCCGGTCGTCCTACACCGGCGAGACGCTGCTCGCCGAGCCGGGGCTGCGGCTGACGATCTGACCGGGGCGCGGATGGCGCCGCGCCTTCGCGCGGGCCACGGCCCGCGATGCGCTGGGCACGCCGGACAAAGAGACGACGGGCGCAGGTCAGGGTCCCGCGCCCGTCGTTCTCGTGCGGTGGGGACTGGAGCGTCCCCGGATGACTACCTGGCTCGATCTGTTCCGGGGCCCTGCAGTTCCTCGGTCGGCGCCGGGCCCGGTGGTCCTATCGGCTCTCTCGCTTCACGCGCCTGGTCACCGGCCCGACCGCGGTCAGGCTCATGAGCGCACCGGCCAGCAGCAGCAGGATGAGCGATGTCGGTGCGCCCCCGCCCTGCGTGTCGTTGCCGGCCGTCGTGGTGGGCGGCATGCTCGGTCCACCGGTCACGCCCAGGACACCGCCGGCCGGTGGACCTCCGGTGATCCCGGAGACCACGCCGGAAGCGCTCGAGGCCGTGGTCGACACCGAGCTGGTCGGCGTGCTCGCGGTGGTGGTCACCGAGCTGGTCGGCGTGCTCGCGGTGGTGGTCACCGAGGTGGTCGGCGTGCTCGCGGTGGTGGTCACCGAGCTGGTCGGCGTGCTCGCGGTGGTGGTGGTCGTGATGGATGTGCTCGACGAACTCTCGGTGCTCGAGCTCGACGAACTCTCGGTGCTCGAGCTCGACGAACTCTCGGTGCTCGAGCTCGACGAACTCTCGGTGCTCGAGCTCGATGAACTCTCGGTGCTCGAGCTCGATGAGGACGACGAGCTACTCGACGTGCTGGTTGTTACCGTACCGCACAGTGCCCAGTTTCCCTTCACCGTGTCCTTCACGGCAGTCGTATCCACACTGCCCCGAAACGTCGCACCTGGGTCGACTGTGCAAGGGTCACCGGTCAACGTATCGGCGCCGTCATTCAAGGATGACCAGGGGAAGAAGTCCGACGTTCCCGTCGGCGACTGGTCCCATGCGCCGTAGTCACCGAAATTAGTGAATGCGCAGGCCCGGATCGGGCCAAGAGTACCCTCCGGACCGGGCGGCGGGAGGGCACTCCAGTCGACGCTGATCCCTCCAGCAGTCCAAGTCACGACAACTCGGCTGTCAACCGAACCAGATTTCACGTTGTTGCACGCGTTGGCGTTGGGGACGGCGGCTGCCAGGGCGACGCCCTGACCGGCAGGCGAGACGCCAACGAGGCCCGGAACCACCAAGGCTGCGAGGGCGAGGAGTCCTGCTGCAAGCCACGCCAGCCTGGCGCGCGCCGGAGACGGGCGACTGGGAGACGACCCCAAGAGTGCTCGTGTGAACATTGTGGGCCAACCCTTTGATGACAGATGCCGCCGATAGGTGGCGGGCACAGCCCCTGACGCTGTGCCCAGTTAGTGTGCCGGGGAACCGGTACCGTGTCTAGTACGGAAGTGTGAGGTCGCGAACTCGCCCAAGTTCGGGGGAGCCTGCCGAAAGGGCCATTGGTACCAGATTCCGGTGCTGACAGGCAACGGGCACCCCATACGGAAGGGTAGTACCCGGCCCAGACTCCCGTACCCGGACCAAGGGACTCGACGACACCCGGACACAGTGGCCGCAGCACAGCGCGAACTCGCGCGCACAGCAGGCCGCGCAGGCGGCGCCTCCGACCGAAGGAAGGGCCACCACCTGCCGCGCCCGCGTGCCGCCAACACCGCGGTCAGGCGACGAAACCCCACCGAGTGAAGTACTGGAACAGCGCGAACTGCATGATCAGACTCACCACGAGCCACGCCGCTGCGAGCTTGGGCCGCGGTGCCAGCCAGGACGCGATGATCCAGAAGCAGGGGAAGATCGCGAGGGCGAACCGCGACACGCTCATCAACGGTGACATCCACATCTCGCGGAACAGCAGGACGCCGACCGACTGCAGCGCATAGAGACTGTAGGCCACCGGGAGTCTCCGGACGGCCACGACGGCCAGGGCCGTGAAGGCTATCAGGCTTCCGAGGTTCAGCACCTCGACATAGGCCGCGTTGCTGTTCGTCACGGTGTCGATGTAACGCAGACTTGCATCGATGGCCCGCCAGGGGGTCACGAGCTGGTAGCCCCACGGCGATTGCGTGCCAAGCAGCACCGATGGGTCATGCAGGGCGATGGACTCGTACAGGCTGAAGACGACGAGGCCCATCGCCGGCATCGCTGACGCGAGCAGCGCGGTCGTGGGTCTTTGCCCGCCGTGCCCGAAGAGCCATCCGAAGGACCTGCGCTGCCGAAGATGCTCGTACGCCAACGGCAGCACGAGGAAGACGCCTTGCGCCCTGGTGAGAGCGGCCAGGAACCCAAGCAAGCCGGCCAGCCACGGCCGGCCCATGCGACTGCACCACAGCGATGCGAGAACCAGTAGTAGGAAGAGACTTTCAGTGAAGGGGCCGAGGAAGAAGAACGCGGTCGGAAAGAACGCGGCGACCAGGACGGTCAACCGGGGCACGGAGATGATCTCGCTCGCCGGTCGCCCGACCTGCTGACCCGACATCGCAGCGTCGCGCCTCTCGTGAGCGACTACGTGCCACAGAAGCCACATCGCGCCGACAAACGCGCCGCCGGAAAGCACGAGTTCGGCGACTACGACGTTGCCCAGCATCACGAACGAGAGGGCGCGGGACAACAAGGGATACAGAGGGTAGAACGCGAGGCTTCCGCTGTTCGGCTGGTATCCACTCTCCGCGATGTGTTGGTACCACAGTGCGTCCCAGCGCTGCCAACCGGACAGGATCTGGCCGAGAAGACCACCCCCCTTGATGACGAGATTGTCCCAGCTGCCCACGAAGGGCTCTCGACCTCCAACCACATGGGCGCCCAAGCCGACCAGCGCGAGCGTGACCTCGAGGAAGACAAGCAGGGCAAGCGCCAGTCGCCAACCGTCCAGGGACGTCGCCGCATCGGCCAGCG
>JAJYJR010000282.1 GCA_021789355.1 Chloroflexota bacterium
CTCGCGCCGGGATCGAGCATCCCCGGCGAGCGCCCCCGAGAGCAGCGCGATCACCGCGATCTCGGCGAGGTACGTCTTGGTCGCGGCGACGGCCCGCTCGGGACCGGCCTGGAGCTCGACCACGTGCTCGGCCGCCGCGGCGAGCTCGGAGGCGGGGTCGTTGGTGATCGCCACGGTCAGCGCGCCCTGGCGGCGCGCATCGTCGAGGACGGCGACCACGTCGGGCGAGCGGCCCGACTGCGAGATCCCGAGCACCAGCGCGTGGTGGAGCCGGGGGGCGGTGCCGTAGATCGAGGCGAGCGAGGGGGCAGCGAGGGCCACCGGGAGCCCGTTGCGCGCCCGCGGACCGCGCGGGCGGGCGCGTCGATGTCGGCATCCTGGTCGGAGGGCGAGCCGCCCACAGAGCCGTCCGTCGCGATCTGCGTGGAGCGCCGCACACGCCGGTACACTCTCGCACCAAGGGACGCCACACGGAGGGCAGGATGGCCGAGCAGGACGGACGCGAGCGGTGGGCGCTGGTTCTCGGGGCGAGCAGTGGGTTCGGCGCCGCGACGGCGATCGCCCTCGCGCGAGACGGCTACAGCATCGTCGGCATCCACCTGGACATGCGGAGCAGCCTGGCCGCGGCCGACGAGGTCCGCGGCACGATCGAGGCGGCAGGCGTGCCCGTCGTGTTCCACAACGTCAACGCGGCGGACGAGCAGAAGCGGCACGCGGTGGTCGAGGACATCGCGCGCCGGTTCGCGGAGCGGCGGGAGGCCGGCGCCGACCCGTACATCGCGGTGTTCCTGCACTCCCTCGCGTTCGGCGTCACGCTCTCGTACATCACCACCGACCCGACCCGCAAGGAGGTCTCGCAGCGGCAGCTGGAGATGACCGCGGACGTCATGGCGCACTCGATGGTCTACTGGGTCCGTGACCTCTTCCACGCCGGGCTGTTCGCGCGGGGGAGCCGTCTGTTCGCGATGACCAGCGAGGGCGCCGTCAAGGTCGTGCCGACGTACGGCCCCGTCAGCGCGGCAAAGGCGGCGCTCGAGTCGCACTGCCGCCAGCTGGCGCTGGAGCTGATCCCGCACGGCATCACCGTCAACGCGATCCGTGCCGGCGTCGCGGACACACGCGCGTCGCGCGTGATTCCGGGCCACCAGGAGCTGTTCCAGTACGCGCGGGAACGAAACCCGGCGGGCCGGCTGACCACGCCGGAGGACGTTGCCGAGGCGATCGTCGCCCTCGCGTCGCCGCGCCTGCACTGGATGACCGGCAACACGATCGGGGTGGATGGCGGCGAGCACATGGGCACGAAGCAGGTGGACGATTGACCACGCCTGGCGCCTCGGCGCCGGGGGACGCGAAGCCGGCCGACGCGCCGGGAACAACCGGGGAGCCCGCGCCGGAGCCCGGCACGGCCGGGGAGCTTGCGGCAGAGCCCGCCCCGGCACCGCCCGTCACCCTCACGTTCCGCCTCGTGAACGCGGGGGTTCGGATCCTGATGGCCGTCGGGCGAGTCCGGCTGGTGGTCGAGGGGCTCGACCTGCTCCCGGACCGACCGGGCATCATCCTGGCCAGCAACCACCTCTCGTTCGCCGACCCGGTGCTGCTCGCGATGGTCGTCCACCGTGCCGTCGGGCGGCGGGTGCGGCACATGGCCAAGGCGGAGGCCGTCGCCGTCCCCGTGTTCGGGGTGCTCCTCCGCGACTACGGCGGTTTCGCCGTCCGGCGAGGCCGGCCCGACCGCGAGGCCTTCCGGATGGCGCGCGACGTGCTGGCCGGCGGCGACTGGCTCGGCCTCGCGCCCGAGGGAACCCGCAGCCGCACCGGGACGCTCGGGGGGCCGAAGCCGGGAGTCGCCCTGCTCGCGGTCCGGAGCGGCGCGGAGATCGTGCCGGTCGCGCTGTGGGGCACGGAAGACCTGTGGCCCGTGGGGGCGCTGCTGCCTCGCCCCGGCAAGACGGTACACATCCGGTTCGGGAGCCCGTACCGGATCGAGGTCGGCTCGGGCGGAGCGGCCGCCGAGGACTCCGACCGGACGGAGGAGCGCCAGCGCCGCACGCCGGGCGACCGGCACGGCGCGCTCGAAACCGCCAGCGAGGGCCTGATGTGGCGGATTGCGGCGTTGCTGCCGGAGTCCTACCGGGGCCGCTTCGGGTAGGGGCGTGTGCGCCCGCGGGCGCACACGCGGCGGCGAAGGGTCACCCGCGGAGACGGGTGGCCGGTGGGTCGCCCCCTCATTCGGGACCGCGGAGAGGGGTGGCCCGCGAGCTCGCCAGCCGCCCGATCAGGCGGCCCGGGAGACGGGTGGCCGGTGGGTCGCCCCCTCATTCGGGACCGCGGAGAGGGGTGGCCCGCGAACTCGCCAGCCGCCCGATCAGGCGGCCCGGGAGACGGGTGGCCGGTGGGTCGTGTCGCCCGGGCGCAGCGGAAAGGGCGACCGACCCCCGGACAGGACCCGTCTCTCAGAACTGCTCGAGGTAGCGGTCCAGCTCCCAGCTCGTGACCTGCCCCCGGTACTCGTCCCACTCGGCCCGCTTCGCCTCGACGAAGTGGTTGAGGACGTGGTCCCCGAGCGCCTCGCAGATCACCGGGTCCGCCTCCAGCTCGTCGATCGCCTCGCCGAGCGTCCCGGGCAGCTGCCGGATCCCGCGCTCCGCGATCCGTGCGGCGTCCATCTCGTAGAGACTCTCCTCGACGGGCTCCGCGAGATCCATCCCCTTCTCGATCCCGTCGAGCCCGGCCGCGAGCATCACGGCGAAGGCGAGGTACGGGTTCGCGGACGGGTCCGGGCAGCGCAGCTCGACGCGGGTCGCCTCGATGCTCCGCCCCGGGGAGACCATCGGCACGCGGATGAGCGCCGAACGGTTGACCCGGCCCCAGGTGAGGTACGTGGGCGCCTCGTAACCGGGCACCAGCCGCTTGTACGAGTTCACCAGCGGCGCCATCACCGCGATCATGCCGCGGGCGTGCGCGAGGATCCCTGCCATGTAGGCGCGTGCCAGGTCCGACAGCCCGTACTTGTTGGAGGGATCCGCGAAGGCGTTCCGTCCGGCCTTGACGTCGTAGAGGCTCTGGTGCGTGTGCATGCCCGAGCCGTTGATCCCGAAGAGCGGCTTCGGCATGAACGTCGCGTACAGGCCGTGCATCTGCGCGACCGCCTTCAGCGTGAAGCGGAAGGTGATCGCGTTGTCCGCCGTCTTGAGCGCATCCGAGTACTCGAAGTCGATCTCGTGCTGGCCGGGCGCCACCTCGTGGTGGGCGGCCTCGACGTTGATCCCGAAGGCCTCGAGCGCGTTGACCATGTCCTGGCGCACCTCCTGCGCCAGGTCCGTGCTGAAGTCGAAGTACCCCGCCTGGTCGTGCGGGAGCGGGCGGATGGCGCCCTCGTCGTCGCGCCGGAACAGGAAGAACTCGAGCTCGGGCCCGGTGTTGAACCGGTACCCCAGGCGCTCCGCCCGCGCAACCTGGCGCCGGAGCACGTAGCGCGGGTCACCCACGAACGGCTCGCCCTTCGGCGTGTACACGTCGCAGATCAGGCGGGCCGTACCGCGCCCGCCCATCGGGCCGCCGTCGCCGTGCCCGGGCTGCCACGGAATCTCGGCGAACGTGCTGAGATCGGGCTTCAGGTACTGATCGCTCTCGGCGATCCGGGTGAACCCCTCGACGGAGCTGCCGTCGAACCAGGTTCCGTGCTCCAGTGATTCGGCGAGCTGATGCAGCGGGATGGTCACGCTCTTGACCGACCCGATGATGTCGGTGAACTGCAGCTGGACGAAGCGGATCCCGTGCTCCTGTGCCGCCGCAATCGCCGCCTTCGGATCGTCGCTCCGGACCTCGATCGTCATCGCGCCCCTGATCCTCCACCTGCGATGGGTACGCCACGGCGCCACTGCTTGGGCACCCTGCACAACACCGACGAGTCTAGCCGACGGCAGAGCCCCGGCGACGGCCGTCTCAGGCCGATGGCGCCCCAATCTTTTGGTCATTCTGCACAAGCCTGACCGCGACAGAGAGCGCGAGCCGCAGCTCGGGGTCGTCGAGGCGCCAGCCCGTGAGCGCCTCGATCTGGGCGACCCGGTACTGCAGCGTGTTCCGGTGCACCCCGAGGGCCTCGGCCGCGGTGGCGGCCGCCGGGTGTTCCAGGACGGCTCGAAGCGTCGCGAGTCTTCGGCGGCGCCCGGCCGCGGATCCCTCGAGAAGTGGTGCGAGCAGCGTGGACGCGAGCCGGCCACCGTTGGGAAGGTTGTGCAGTTCGCCCAGCAGCCGGTATGCGGCAAGGCGTTCGGCGAGCACGACACGCGGTGACCCGACGGCGGCATCGTCTCCCGCCGGCGCCCTTCCAACGGCCGGCCGCCCGGGGAGCGCCTCCACGGCCTCCAGGGTGGACCGGGCCTCCGCCTCCGCCGCCGAGCGGTCCTCCGGGCGGGTGAAGGGCCGGGACACGGCGACGTCGCGGCCGATCGCCCCGGCGATCCGGGTCGCGATGGCCACCCCCCGGGGGTCCGCCGAGCCGGGTGCCGCCACCACGCGGTAGTCCACGCTGGTCACGTCCCCGCGCAGAAGAAGCCGCCGTGCCGGCGCGAGGCGGACCACGCGGTCGCGTCGCCGGGCCCGCTCCTCGGCCGGGACCTCCTCGCCGGGCACGATCTGACGGGCCACCACCACCACCCACGGTGGCCCGTCGAGCGGCAGCGTGTCCGGCGCGCCACCCCGGGAGCGTCGTGCCGTCTCGCGACCCATCTCCAGGGCCAGGATCGGCGCCACGCGCTCCGCCACGGCCCGGTCCAGCTCGCTCGCGGCCTGCGCGCCCAGCAGGGCAAGGAACCCGACGCCCGGAAGGGCGACGCGCAGCGCCGCCTGCCGGGGCTGGGCGAGGTAGCGGGCCGCGACCGCCGCGGCCTCGGGGAGACCCTCTGGCGCGTGGACCGTGACGGGCGTCCCCCGCTCGTCCTCGATTGCCACGGCGCGGCCGAGCGAGGCGCCCACCGCGCCCGCCAGCGCCTCCAGTCCGCGCCCTTCCAGCGCCAGCCGCTCGACGGTCGCGTCCACCTGGGCCGCCTGGCGGTCGAGCTCAGCGCGGCGGTTCACCAGGTAGCCGACGAGCGAGCGCTCCAGCACGCCCGGGTCGCCGCCGCCGAGCCGGAGCGCAGGAAGCGACTGCGTGCGGGCGCCCTCGACGAGCCCGGCCGTGCTGGGCCCCGGCGCTCCGTCGCCGATCAGCAGCAGGGCGGAGATGCCAGCGCGCGCCATCTCCCCGACGAGGACGGACGGATCGGCCCCGCCGGCCACGAGCGCCGTGAGCGCCGGCTCAGGGACGATGGCGAGATCCCCGGGCTCCAGGCCCTCGAGCGCCGGCACGCGGGCACGGAGCACGCGCACCCAGGCGATCTCCGGATCCGGGGCGGGAACCTTCGGGCCCACCTCCGCGGGTGAGACCCAGGTCGCGGTGGGTACCACGTCCCGCCAGATCTGCGTCAGCGTCGGCACGTGGCCATGGTCTCACGAGGCCCTTGCCGGCGCCGCCCGCAGGTCCCGCACGAACTCCCGCAGCTCTCTCGGCGCGTCCACGTACCGGTCGGCCAGCAGCGCGACCTCGGCACGCTCCGGCAGGATCCGTACCCACACGCGACGTCGGGGGAAGTAGAACGTCAGCACCAGCCCGCCGAGCAGCAGCAGGAACGCGACCCAGACCAGTGTCTCACCGGGGTCGCGCCGGATCACCAGCCCGCTGAACGCCGACGTGCTCACCCACCGGATCGCGTATCCCGAGGTAGTCGCCGTGTCGCTGGTCTGCCCCACGCCCAGCGACTGCATGAACACTGTCTGCGTGTTTGCGCCCGAGGGATCGGCGGCGAGGCCCTGGAGGGTCAGGCGCGGGGCGCCTGACGAGCTCTGGTCCAGGACCAGCAGCAGCCCGAGGTTGGATCCGGGGATCGTGAGGAACCCCTGGGGCAGCCCGACCAGGGTGCCGGCAAGCAGGACGGGCCCGGTCCAGACCAGGCGCCCGGACGCGTCGTGGATCTCCAGGTCGGCGGCCGGTCCGAACGTGTTCTGATGGATGACGAACCCGTCGACCGTCAGCGGATCGTTGACGTGGATCGTCTTCCGAGCGATCACCCGGCCGTCCCGGTACACCGCCACGGCGGTCGAGAAGTCGATGAAGGAGCCGTCGGGACGGGTCGGCGCCGAGAACTGGACGTTCTTGACGATGAGGTTGCCGGGCGTCCCGACGGGCTGCACCGGCGCCGTCTGCCCGTCGCCAAGGGCCAGCACGGTCTGGAACCCGAAGGCCCCGGTGATCGCCGCGGCGGCCAGGAAGAGCACGAGGCCGGCATGGGTGAGGAGCGTGGCCAGCCTGAAGTACTGGTTCCGGTCCCCGTACACGAAACCGTCGACTTGCCGCACCGCGTAGTGGTGCCGCAGCAGCACCTTCGCCACCCGTTCGTCCGCGAGCGGGATCGCGATCGCGGTCCGGTTGGGGAGCCGCGGGTCGAAGAAGCCGGACGGCTGCGCGACCCGGACCTCGCGGACGCTCCGCCACATGCGCGGCGTCCGGTCGGCGGTGCAGACCACGATGCTCACGGCCAGCAGCGTGAGGAGCGTGGTGAACCACCACACGCTGAAGACGTGCAGCAGGCCCAGCCGGTCGAACAGGTCGACCAGGGTCGGGCCGAACGTGAGCCCGAGGACCGACAGCCCACCGTACTGGGCGTGGATCCCGGCGATCTGCTGGGCGTACTGGGAGGGGTCCTGGACCGCCGAGGCCGGCATCTGCGGCAGGATCGCCCCGAACACCGCCGCCACGGCCACGGCGATGATCTGGATGACCGCGAACCGCACGCTGGTCAGCAGCCGCCAGGTGCCGAAGCCCAGGCCAGCCAGCGAATCGGACAGCCGGGCCGAACCCGACCGGGCGAGCGACGCGGTGGCCACGGTCAGCGGGCTGCGCGGGCCGCGTCGAGTGCCCCGGCCACGTCGTCGAGCAGGTCGTCCGGGTCCTCCAGCCCGACCGAGACGCGGACGAGCCCCGGGGCGATGCCGGCGCGCTCGAGGGCCGCGGCGTCCAGCTGGCGGTGGGTGGTCGAGGGCGGGTGGACCGCCATGGTGTGGACGCTGCCCAGCGACGCGGTGCGTTCGCCGATCTGGAGGGCGTCGAGGAACGCCGCCCCCGCCTGCCGACTCCCGAGGTCGAAGGCGAGCATCCCGCCGCCGGCGCGCAGCTGACGACGGGCGACCTCGGCCTGGGGGTGGCCGGGCAGCCCCGGGTAATAGACCCGGACGACCACGTCCCGCTGCCGGTCGAGGTACTCCGCGAGCGCCTCTGCCGTAGCCGAGTGGCGATCCATCCGCACCGCGAGCGTCGTGAGCCCCCGCAGGACGAGGAAGGCGCTGAACGGGGCCACGATGCCCCCCGTGTCGACCTGGAGCGCACGGACCGCCGCCATCCGCTCCGGATCGCCGCAGACGATCCCCGC
>JAJYJR010000283.1 GCA_021789355.1 Chloroflexota bacterium
GAGGTGTCGATCCGGTCGAGGCTGTGCGATGATCGCATCTGTCGGGTGCTCCGCTGCAACGGGTCCGATGGGCTTCTCAACGCCATCTTCCCTGTTCAGCGGGCGCCCGATTCCTCGTTTCAGCAGCTCCTCACGCCGCGCCGATCGGTGGATCCGGGGTAAGCGCCGGTGCAGCCGGTGGTAAGCGGGCGGTGATCTGGCGACCGCGAACTTCGCCCGACGCGCCACCGCGGGTGCCACCCAAGCTGGCACGAGCTGGCGAACCCAGCCGTGGTCGCCGAGGACGGCGAGTCCTGCGGCGAGCCGCTCTACGGTCGCGAACATCGTCTGCCCTCGGAGGGCACGGAACGCCTCGCGCTGCGTGAACGTGGCCTGATGGGTGGCCACGATCCAGCGCCCGATCCGACGCGCCGCTTCGAGGCGCGGGTCGGCGCCCATCAGATCGAATGCGGCGACTGCGTGATCGATGACGTAGTTCCCAACCTCGAGCGCGGCGGCCATCGTGGGAGCGCTGATGGCCGTGTCCCAGCCCGACGTGAACGTCTCGGCCAGGTGCAGTAGACCGGCGATCCGCACCACGGCGCCATCGAGCTTCGAGGACCAGCCCTGGATATGGCCGACGTCCGCGTCTGGCCGTCGGCGGGGCTCGATCTCCGCCCTTTCAGCCTCGAAGAGAGCCGAGGCCTCACTCCCGAGATGAAGTGTCACCGGCTCGGCGAGCCGATCGAACGACGCGGCGAAGGTGCGGAGCGACGTGTCGTAACGCTGGCGGACGCCCTCGGGCACGGGCGGGGTTCCCGTCTTCCGGTATCCGACCATGCCGCCTGGGATCGAGTAGAGGAACCTGTCAAGGAGCCACGACCGGCGAAGTCGCTCACACGCGCGGCCTTGGCGAGCACGTACGGTTGAACGGCCAGGCCGATTGTCAGTGCGGGTCGGTCAACGAACTCCGGTGGACGTCCACGTCGATCGACCCGAATGGGGTCTCCGGCGTGGCCGGAAAGGTAGACGTCGAGGTTCGGGTTGCCGGAGGAATAGCGACCGGCCATGATGTCGAAGATCCCGCCCTCCGCCGACAGCACCGCCATGCGGCCCCGGTTCTCGTGGAGCAGCGACGCGAGCTTCTCGGGCGTGACATCGGCCGTGAACAATCGCGGTGGAGCGGCGACGTCGAGCGTCACCATGGCGGACCTGTGCGACGCCGACGAGGAGTCGGGCGGGTCAGCGCGGAGCTCCTCGAGGACGCCGGCGATGATCAGCCTGGCGCCGAGAGCCTGAATCCTCGGGTCGGCCTGTTTGACTCGCATGACGAAAGGATCGCTAGGGTCTCGCTGGCGGTTACGTCAGCGAACGCGTCGACGCGTTCAGTGTCCCCGCTTCGGCCAGTTGCGCTCGATGCGGCGCTGTTCCGGGATGAAGTCGGGGTCCCAACCGAGCGTTTCACGGAGGCGCGCCAGGGCCGGGTGATCATGGCCAGCCATGGCGTCGAGGAGGCGCTTCGGGGTAAGGGAGAGGTCTCGCGCCGCGAGTTCGGCGAGAGCCTGGCGCAGCTGGGCGGTCTCCGCGGGCGTCCGTCGCGGGTATCCGCTGGCGTACGGGGCCGGGATCGAGGCCACCCCGAGTTCGCTGACGATATCCTCAGCGATGGCGTCGAGCGCGGCGTGGAAGCGGGCGCTGCGGCCATGTCGGCTCACGTGGATGACAATGTGGCCGAGCGCCGCTTCTTCCGCGTCGACGGAGCCGGGCGGCAGGACGCTGAGACCGGCCACGATGTCGGTGGGCGGCCAGGCCCAGTCGACGTCAAGTAGCGCCAAAGCCAGCGAGCCGTGGCCGGAAGAACGTCGACACCCACCACGCCGCAGCTGCGCTACTGCGCCCATGCGCCCGGACGGCAACACCATTCTTCGATCGTGCGCACGGACAGCGGCCCGAGGCACAGATCAGGGCGGAATCGCTATGCTCGGCTGGTGGCACGACGAGGCTCTGGGCCCGCCGGCGCGGTGCGATCCACTGACGAGGACGCCGCTCTGCAGGGCCTTCTTACCTACCTTCAAGGCAGAGGTGAGCGGGCTGAGCTTCTCCGTCGTCCGGACCGCCTCGGCGGGCACGAGCCTGCGGTGGACGCGGAGATCCTCGTCAACGGGAAGATCATTGCCGTCGAGATCACGCGGCTGACCCGCGGGCCACGGGAGCACCGAGAGATCGCCAAGCTGCAGCGGGCCGTGCAGGCTCGGCTCGACCCCCTTGCGCGCGAGATGCGCGCGGGCCAAGTGGTGATCTCGGCGGACTTTCGCCGTCTGCCGCCGAGGAGAGAGATCGCCGACGCGCTCGCACCGCTCACAGATGAGATCGCAGGAGCAATGCGCGGGCTCCCTTCGGAGCCGACAGGCAGGACCGACATTGCAGTCCCCGTCAACGTCGACTTCGTGCGCTTCCTCGAGGTCGTGCAGTTCCCCGCGGAGCGACACCGCGTCAGCTGGGTCGCCGGCTCCGACGAATGGGGAGGCTTGGTCGACCCGATGGCCGACGAGTTCGTGGAGCACCTGCTGGTGACCAAACCCAAGCAGACCGCCGGCTACGAGGAGGGCTGGATCGTCGTGGTCGATTGGTCCGCCCTCGTCGATGCCGACAACCTGCGCCGCGCACTCGCACACCGCCTGGCCGGCATCCCTCCGAACTGGACGCGGGTGTACTTCCTGCCCTCAACAAGTGGTGCACCAGTTGAGGAGATCTCGGTCGCGCAGATCCGAGAGGAACGCTGCTGAGTAGCCGGGCTGCCCTAGTCCTGACCGCCGCGAATCGAGGGCAGAGTCCGGGGAGCACACGACGCGCGGATCGTCGCGCGCGACCGTCGTCCGCAAGGGCGCGATGCGCCTGCTACCGTGGTCGTACATGCGGCTGACGACGATCCAAGCGACAGACCTCTTCTCGTTCGAGGAGCTGTCTCTCACGGTGGGACCGCAGTTGACCGTCATGGTCGGCCCAAATGGCGCGGGGAAAACAAACGTCATCCGGGCGCTCCAACTCGTCCGCATCGCCGTCGCGTTTGCCGCTGAGCAAAGCCAGGCTGCTCTACAGCGGTTGGCGGTGTTCGCCGCCGCCAAACGAGCGGGCGCCGCCCCTGGCGATGGCGCGTCGGTGACGATCGGTATCGAGTTTGACTCTGCCGATGAGCGTCGCCTCATTGGCGGGTTCGTCCGGGCAGCGGTGGTGAGTGGCCTCGCGCGCGAGGCGGCGACTCGGCAGGTGACGGCCCAGGTGCTGCGGTGGATCAACGAGCAGATTACCGATGACACACTGGCGCCCTTGATGTCCGGCGAGATTGTCGTGGACTTCCCAAGGTACGCGGACGATCGATGGGAGGTGGCGTACCGGTTCGCGGTCGATCAGACCACCTACGTGGTCGACCTGACCGGAGGCCTCGGGGGGATCCGCCTCGCGCGGGATGATCGGCGCGATGGGCTCCGGTCCGCGGCGATCGGCTCCCGCGTCGGCCTGCGTGCCGACGCTGTCGATGAGACCCAGCCCTTCGGGCTCGCGCGAGCGCTTCCCGAAGCCGGCGAATTTACCGGACTCTCCGTTGACCCCTACCCGGCTCAGCCTTTACCGGACGCTTTGTATCGGTTCTACGCGTCGGTCGGGGCGGGCACACCCAGCCGGGGGGCCCGGATGTACGGGTTCGCGTCCACGCTCGATCCCATTGTCCGACGAGGCGTCGCGATCCTCTCGGAGACCCGCCTGCCGCCGCGGGCCACCTTTCCCGCGGCGGCCGAGACCGACGACGACCGATCCTGGCTCCCGCTTCGTCTGTTTGAGCTGAAGAACGGCGATGCAGACGCGAGGCGGCGTTTCGAGGCCGTGCGAGCCATGTATGCCGAACTCGTCGGCGGACCGACCTTCGATCTCGCTGCGGCGCATGAACCACCGGGAGAGCAGTCTGGCGACTCGGCGCTGCGGATCAACTTGATCTTGCCCGGGGGCACGCGCGACATTCCGATCGAGTTCGGCGGCATGGGCGCCTGGGAGGCCGTCGCGCTGAGCTCCGTGCTCGCTGACCGCAGGAACCGTGTGGTGGTTCTGGATGAGCCTGCCGTGAACCTGCATCCCGTCGCCCAGCGTCGGTTGCTGAACCGGCTGTTGCAGACTGAGGCGGAACAGTCAATCGTGGTGACGCACTCGCCGTATCTCGTTCCGGCCGGGAGTCGGGCCCAACTCGCCCAGATCGTTCGGATCGACCGAACGGCGGAGATATCTCGTGTTCATCGCCTTGAGCCGGACGTGGAGGGGGCCCGATCAACCTGGGTGAAGGAGCTTGCTGACTCAGCCGATGCGCGGGCCATGCTGTTCGCCGCCGGGGCGATCCTGCTCGAGGGAGACACGGAGCTGGGAGCGCTGGCGGTCTGGTTCAGCCGCTGTGCCATCGCTCAACGGTGCGGCAGCCCCGAGCAGCTGAACGTCAGTCTCGTGAACGTCGGCGGCGATCGCAACTTCCGCACATTCATCGAGATCTGCCGGCACTTCAGCATCCCGTGGGCGGCCATCTGTGACGGCGCGGCCCTGGACTCCTCACGCGCAAAGACCGAGCAGGTCCTGCGGCAACTCGTCGCCGCAGGAGCCGGCGACGAGGGCCTGGTCTCGTGGCTGCACGACACCTCTGCGGCGACCTTCGCAGAGACCCGCAACCAGGCCGAGCAACGGGGCATCTTTACGCTGGCCGGCGGACCGGTGAAAGGCGAGGAAAGCTTCGAAGCGTTTCTCAGGCCGATCGCTCGCCACGCGCTTGAAGAGGCGCGGCAGGCCGAGCCGGACAGCAAGCCCCGTCAGGGACGCCGGCTTGCCGAACAGATCGATTGCCCACGGGAGGTCGACGAGCTGTACGCGAAGCTGGTGTACCGACTTGGCGTCTGCGATCGGGAGGCGCCGATGTCGGCTGGCCCAGCTGCCCTCTGACACGACGGCCGCCTGGTCGCAGCCGGACAGCCGCCTGAGTGAGGCACGATGTGGTGATGGTGTAGGTTGGCGCGCCCGGTTCGGGCGCTGCCCTCCGAGGCGCGAACCTGGGCTGACGGATCGGCAGTCAGCCGCCGCGCATGGTCGGTACACTCGCCCTTAGGAACCCACCTGCCAGGAGGGACGGCGGAGTGCCGACACCGGCCGAATTCGCGGCGAAGTGGACGGGCAACACGCGGACCGAGAAGGCGGCCGCCCAGGAACACTTCATCGACCTCTGCCGGATGCTCGGTCAGCCCACCCCCAACGAGGCCGACCCGACCGGCGACTGGTACGCCTTCGAGAAAGGGGCCGGCAAGGCCGAGGGCGGTGACGGCTTCGCTGACGTCTGGATGCGCGATCACTTCGCCTGGGAGTACAAGGGCAAGCGCAAGGACCTGTCCGCCGCCTACCATCAGCTCAACGAGTACCGCGAGGCGCTCGACAACCCCCCGCTGCTCGTGGTCTGCGATCTCGACCGCTTCGAGGTCCACACCAACTTCACGGGCACGGCAAAGCAGGTCTCTCGCTTCACGCTGGCCGATCTCGCAGCCGAGCCCGAGCGGCCCCTGCGGATCCTCCGGGCGGTGTTCACGGACCCCGAGTCGCTGCGCCCGACGCGCGCCCGCGAAGAGCTGACCGAGCAGGCTGCGCAGCACTTCGCGGCCCTCGCCGCGGCATTGCGCTCGCGTGGCCACGCACCCCGGGCCGTGGCGCACTTCCTCGATCGACTGCTCTTCACCATGTTCGCCGAGGACGCGGGGCTGCTGCCGAAGGGTCTGCTGGAACGGCTCGCCGACGCGACCCGCCGCGATCCGGATGCCTTTGCCGTGGCCTTGGGCGAGCTGTTCGGGAAGATGGCGGCCAAGGGCGGCCTCTTCGGTGTCGAGCAGATCCCCTGGTTCAACGGCGGCCTCTTCGAGGATGCGAGCGTCCTGCCCCTGACGACCGGCGAGATCGAGACGGTGCGCCGGGTCTCGCATCTTGACTGGAGCCAGATCGAGCCAGCCATCTTCGGCACCCTCTTCGAGCGCGGCCTGGACCCCGCGCAACGGGCGCAGCTGGGGGCCCACTACACCGACCGCGCGGCGATCCTGAAGCTCGTCGAGCCGGTGCTGATGGCGCCCTTGCGGCGCGACTACGCGGCGATGCAGGCGCGCGTCACGCAGCTCGTGCTCTCGGGGAAGAAGGTGACCGCCCGCACGCCGGCCGACCAGGACCCGAAGAAGGTGTTCCACGCGTTCCTCGATCGGTTGCGCGCGATCCGCGTGCTCGACCCCGCCTGTGGCTCGGGCAACTTCCTCTACGTGGCCCTGCAGCTCCTGAAGGACCTCGAACGCGACGCGATCTTCTGGGGCTCGCTCGTGCTGCAGCAGCCCGCCGAGTTCCCGCAGATCGGCCCCCAGAACCTGCTGGGGCTCGAGATCAACCCCTACGCCGCCGAACTGGCGCGGGTGACGATCTGGATCGGCGAGCTGCAGTGGATGCTGGCCAACGGCTTCAGCTATCGGCGCGACCCGATCCTCCAGCCGCTCGACAACATCGCTGAGCAGGACGCCCTCCTCGATCGATCGGACCCGGCCCACCCGCGTGAGGCGGTCTGGCCGGACGCCGACGTGGTGGTGGGGAACCCGCCGTTCCTCGGCGACAAGCTGATGCTCGGAGCGCTGGGCGAGGACGACGTGCGCGCCCTGCGGCGCGTCTTCAGGGGCCGATTACCCGGCGGCATCGACCTCTGCGCCTACTGGCACGAGAGGGCCCGTGAGCAGATCACGTCGGGACGGCTCCGGCGCGCCGGCTTGCTGGCGACACAGGCGATCCGCGGCGGCGCCAATCGCCGCGTCCTCGAGCGCATCAACGCGAGCGGCGCGATCTTCTTCGCCTACGCCGACGAGCCGTGGGTGCTCGCCGGTGCGGCAGTGCACATCAGCTTCATCGGACAGGACGATGGCTCGGAGCGAGAACGCACCCTCAACGGCCACCCCGTCGCCCTCATCAATGCCAACCTGACCAGTGGGGTGGACCTGACGAAGGCCCGCCGCCTGCCGGAGAACGCCGAGCAGGCCTTTCAGGGACCAGTCAAGGTCGGACCCTTCGAGATCGAGGCGGATCTTGCGCAGGCGATGCTGGCCGCGGCCAACCCGGACGGACGATCGAACGCAGACGTTCTTCGCCCGTGGGTAAATGCGGAGGATCTGACCGGGCGTCCCCGTGGGATGTGGATCATCGACTTCGGCGAGATGCCCGAACCGACGGCCGCTCTCTATGAGGCGCCCTTTGAGTACGTGCGCGCGGTCGTCCGGCCGACACGCTCGCACGTCCGTCGGGCCAAGCGCGCCGAGCGATGGTGGCAACACGGCGAGGCCGCCCCAGGCGTACACCGAGCCTTGGCCCGAGTTGAGCGCTTCATCGCGACTCCGCAGACTGCGAAGCACCGCATGTACGTCTGGCTTCAGAGCCG
>JAJYJR010000284.1 GCA_021789355.1 Chloroflexota bacterium
TCGGGATCGTCGTCGCGTGGATCGCCGTCGGCGCGGCGTGGCTCCTCGCCAACTCTCGGGCCAGCAGGCGTGCGCTGCTGGTAACGGCGGTCGCGGACCGGGGAGCCAGCGCGTAGGCGGGGCGGCGGGCGCGCAGGCGGGGTGGCGGCGCAGGCGGGGCGGCGGCGCGCTTCGCTGCGGATGAAGACGCCACCGGCCGACCCTCGACCACCGGCCGACCCTCGACCGCCGGAGGACCCTCGACCGCCGGAGGAGCGGCCCGGTCGGGCGATCCGCGTGCGGTCCTGGCCGGACCGGACCGACGAGCCGGACGGCGTGCGCGTCGAACTCGCGGGCCACTCGGTCACGGGTCCCGTGCGCAGCCGGAACGAGGATCACGTGGGATGGGCCGTTCCGGGCGATCGCGTCTGGGTACCGGCGAGACACGGGGACGAGCACGTACCGGCAGCGCAGCTCGCCGGCCCGATCGTGGTGGCGGCGGTGGCCGACGGCCTGGGGGGCCATGCGGACGGGGACCTCGCGAGCCGCCTCGCGATCACGACGCTCCTCGAGCGGCTGGCCCCGCCGGGCGTGCTCCGCAGGTTGCCGGACACGCTCCGCGACACGTACCAGGAGGTGAATGCCCGGCTCCTCTCGGGCGAGATCGACGGGGAGAGAGTCGGGACGCGCCGGCTGGGCGCCCAGACGACGCTGACCGCCGTGACCATCACCGCCGGGTCCGCATGGGTGTCGCACGTCGGCGACTGCCGTGTGTTCCGGCTGCGCGACCAGGCGCTCGAGCTGCTGACCACCGATCACTCGCAGGCGATGGAGCTGCTGCGGATGCGCCTCATTCGCCCGGAACAGGCGGCCACGCACCCGGGGCGCCACCTGCTCACGCGCTCCCTGGGGGGCGACATCTCGCTCCGTGTCGACGTACGCTCCGGCGAGGTCCGCGAGGGCGACGCGTACCTGCTCTGCTCGGACGGTGCGTGGAGCGGCCTCTCGTCGGACGACATCATCGCGGCGCTCGAGGGGGAGCTCGAGGCGGGGGTCAGCGAGCTGGTGGATCGTTCGATCGCGCGGGGCGGCGACGATAATGCGAGCGTGATCGCGCTGCGCGTGCTGCGGGTGGGCGAGCCGGTGGATGCCTCGGCGGGCCGGCGTGCCCTCTGGCGCCGCGTGCTCGGCGCATGATCTCAGGGCAGCAGCGCCGCGATGCCGGGGCCACGCGGCGGCCGGACCGCGAGGGCCGCGCCGCCCAGTACCCGGACCGCGAGGGCCGCGCCGCCCAGTATCCGGACCGCGAGGGCCGCGCCGCCCAGTACCCGGACTGCGAGGGCCGCGCATGACCTCCGCCGAGCTGAAGCCCGGCGAAACGCTCGATCGGTTCCGGATCATGGAGGCGATCGGGCACGGCGCGTTCAGCGACGTGTACCTGGCGACCGACGAGCACGGCCGCCGCGTGGTGCTGAAGTGCCCCCACGAGGCGCTGCTGGGGGACGTCTCCGCGTTCGACCGGTTCCGGCGCGAACTCGAGATCGTCAAGCGGCTCGACCACCCGGGCATCCAGCGGTCGTACGACCTGGGCGAGGACCGGACCCGCCCGTACCTGGTGATGGAGTACGTGGAGGGTGAGACCCTCCGTGCGCGCCTGCGGCGGCTGGGGCGGCTGCCCATCGCGGAGGCCGTGGACGAGGTGGAACAGCTCGCGCGCGCGATGGCGTCGGCGCACGCCCAGGGCATCTACCATCGCGACCTGAAGCCGGAGAACGTGCTGGTGACGCCGGAGGGCCGGGTGGTCGTCACCGACTTCGGGATCGCGCTGATGACCGGCGCCCGCCGGTTGACGTGGCGTTGGCTCACCTCGACGATCGGGACGCCGGACTACATGGCGCCGGAGCAGGTTCAGGGCAAGCGGGGCGACGCGCGCACCGACGTGTATGCGCTTGGGGTGATGCTGTTCGAGATGCTCGCCGGTCGCGTGCCCTGGGAGGGCGACAACCCGCTGGCGGTGATGAGCCAGCACGTCAACGCGCCAGTGCCGTCGCTGCGCGACATCGACCCGGCGATCCCGCCGCCCCTCGAAGCGATCGTCCGTAAGTGCCTGCGCAAGGACCCGGACGAGCGGTACGAGGACGCCGGCGCGCTGCTGCACGACCTGGAGTCGTGGCAGGACCTGGACCTCTCGGGGTTCGTGTTCGGGGAGGAGGCGCCGGTGCGCCTCGAGTCGCGGCGCGGGCTGTGGCTGCTGGTGGCGGGGATCAGCGTCGGGTTCCTGGCCGCCTGCGCGCTGTTCGTCGCTGTCGTCTACCTGCTGCAGCACGCCGGCTGAGTGCCGTCCATCCGCGCGGGGCTGAGTGGGGCTGAGTGCCGTCCATCCGCGCCACGGCGCGGGTCCCGACGCACTCGGCTGACAGCCACCCGGACCTCGGTCGTCATCGCAGCACGCCCGGGGCGTCTGAGTCGCCTCCTTCGCCGGGCCCACCGTCGGCTGGGAGCCGGCGCAGCGGCGGTCGCTACGTCTCGCGCAGTCCCGCGAACAGGTCGTCCTCGGGGATCCGCACAGGCGCGACCCTCGACTCGCGCAGCGTGAACTCCTCGGCGGGGGCGAACCGTTTCCAGTCCTCGGGTCCCAGCGCCAGGAACGGGTTGTCCCGGGCGATCTGCGTCACGTGCTCGGAGAGGGCTGCGTGCTTCGCCGCCAGGAAGGCCGTCACGTCGATCCTGCTGGTCTTCGGGCCCACCGCGGCGGCCATCCGGCCCACCCAGTCCTCGCGCTCCCGCCGCTGCTCCTCGGTCTCGTCGGGCCTGGCGGACCACCACGGCGTTATCCCCCGCTCCTCCAGGAGCCGGCTCATCTCCTCGCGTCTCTCGATGTCCAGCACGCCCTCGTACAACTTCAGGGGCTGCCAGGGCTCGACGGCCGCCGGTCCCTCCAGTTGATCCGGGTACCAGGCCGGGTCGCCTGCCCGCGCGAAGGCCCCCTTGGCGATCAGTGCGGCCCGGATGTGATCGGGATGCCCGTACCCGCCGAAGTCGTTGTAGCCGACCATCACGTGCGGCCGTTCCTGCCGGACCACGCGCACCAGCCGGCCGATCGCCTCGTCCATGTCGGCCTGCCAGAACGCGCGCGGGTCGTCATTCTCGGGGGTGCCCATCATGCCCGAGTCCCGGTAGCCGAGCCACCGAAGCTCGAGCGACCCGAGGTGTGAGAGGGCGCGCTCGAGCTCGAGCTGGCGGATCTCGCCGAGGCGCGCGTGGTTCTCGGCGGTGTCCAGCTCGGGGACGACGATCTCGCCATTCTCGCCGTACGTGGACGTCACGCAGACGACCCGCATGCCTTCGGCGGCGTACTTCGCCATGATCCCGCCGGTCGTGATCGTCTCGTCGTCGGGGTGGGCGTGGACCGTCATGAGGGTCAGGCGTGCGGTCATGGCGCGCATGGTATCTGCGAACGCCGGCTGCGGCCCGCGCGAGCCCGCTCCGCGCACGCTATCGCCCCGCCGGCGGTCCTGCTCGCCACGCCGGCGGTCTTGCCCCGAGGTCCCGCGCCGGTCCCGCGCCGGTCTCGCCCTGGCGTCCCGCGCCGGTCCCGCGCCGGTCATGCTCGCCACGCCGGCGGTCTTGCCCCGGTCCTGCCCCGGTCCTGCGCCGGTCCTGCTCGCTCGCCCGCCCCGAGGTCCCGCGCCGGTCCCGCGCCGGTCCTGCTCGCTACGCCGGCGGTCTTGCTCGCCACGGTGCGCAGTTCCACGATCAGTGAACAAGCGACCGGGACTGGGGCCGGCGGTGCCGCGACTGGGGCCGGCGGTGCCGGGACTGGGGCCGGCGGTGCCGGGACTCACAGGACCGCCGGCGGTTTGGCTCGGACCCGACGGCTTACGATCGGTCGACGTCGCCGATCGGCCGTCGATGCGGTCTTGTGGCGCCGGCGACAGCGCAGCGAGCCCCGCGTTGTTCACTGATCGTCGAGAAGAGCCCAACGCTGGTGCTAGACACTGGATGGCGCCCGACGCTGGTGCTAGACACTGGATGGCGCCCGACGCTGGTGCCAGACGCAGGATGCTGCCCAACGCTGGTGCCAGACGCAGGATGGTGCTAGACACGGGATGGCACCCGACGCTGGACGAAGAGCGCGAGGTCGCGCCCCGTCACTGACGCGGCAGTACATCCGCGAACCAGTCCCATGCGGTGCCGCAGGAGCCGTTCGTCTGGACGAGCCGGGGCCCTCCGGGATGTGGTGTGCGCCGTCTTCGCCATACCGGTGATCGCGACACAGGTCCAGTTCAGTCCCGGAGCACGGTCGAGGCGAACGGCCCCGCTCACCATCACGGATGCGCCGGGCTACCACTGCGCATTGGGCGCGCTCGCGTCCGGGGCGGGGTAGCGGTGAATGGCCGGCGGCCCTGTTGGCCATCCCGTCTCCCCGGAATCCCGAGCCTCGAACCGGCCGGTACGATGCGGAGGTGCGGTCCGTTCGCCTGGGTCGAACGCTCACCCACCGATGGGGGCACCCGTGAGAGACGCAAACGAGAGCGACCAGGCCCGGAGCGACCAGGCCCGGATCGAC
Organism: Chloroflexota bacterium; assembly: GCA_021789355.1. Next base: position 4,550 of record JAJYJR010000284.1, read on the forward strand.
CAGACCCGGATCGACCAGGCCCGGATCGACCAGGCCCGGAGCCATGCGATCGGGACGCCCCCCGACCCCCCGGTCCTTCCCGGCCATCCGGTGCCGTCCGGTCCCCTTGCCGGAATCCGCGTCTGCGATCTCTCGACCGTCCTGGCCGGGCCCTACTGCACCATGCTCCTCGCCGACCTGGGGGCCGACGTGATCAAGGTGGAGCCGCCCGAGGGTGACGGCACGCGACGCTGGGGTCCGCCGTGGGCGGGCGCGCCGGAGCCGGGCACTGCCTACGCGCTGGATGATCCGCGCGCGCATCCCGGGTACCCGGGCGAGGCCGCCTACTACCTGGCCGTCAATCGGAACAAGCGCGGGATCCGGCTCGACCTGAAGACCGAGGCGGGCCGCGAGGTCCTTCGACGCCTGCTCGCGACCTCCGACGTGCTGGTCGAGAACTACCGCGTCGGCGGCCTGGCGCGGCTCGGCTTCCCGGACGCGGAGCTGGAGCGGCTCAACCCGGGCTTGGTGCACCTCGCGATCAGCGGGTTCGGGCCCGACGGCCCGTACGCGGAGCGGCCCGGGTACGACTTCATCGTGCAGGCGATGTCCGGGCTCATGTCGATCACGGGCGCGCCCGACGAGGCAGGCGGCGAGCCGACGAAGGTGGGGGTGGCGGTGGTCGACCTGGCGACGGGGATGCTGGGGACCGTCTCGGTGCTGTCGGCCCTCCTCGCGCGCGATCGCCCAGGCGCGCCGGCCGCCGGGCCCGAGCTGGCCGTTGAGCAGGCGCCGGCCGCCGGGCCCGCGCTGGCCGTTGGGGGCGCGCCGGCCGCCGGGCCCGCGCTGGCCGTTGGGGGCGCGCCGGCCGCCGGGCCCGAGCGGGCCGGATCGGCCGTCGGGCGCGACCTCCAGGCGTTGCCGATCGACCCGACGCAGGCGAAGGCGTCCGGCCCGGTCCGGGGCGCCGGTCAGCGCATCGACATCAGCCTGTTCGAGTCGACGATCGCGTGGCTGGCCAACCAGGCGAGCAACTACCTGGTCGGCGGCACCGTGCCGGGCCGCCTCGGAAACCAGCACCCGAACATCACGCCCTACGAGACGTTCCGCACCGCGGACGGATCCATCGCGGTCGCGGTCGGCAGCGACCGCCAGTGGCCGCGCTTCTGCGAGGCGGTCGGCCTGTCCGACCTGGCGCATGACCTCCGCTTCGCTACCAACGGCTCGCGGGTCGGGCACCGCGCCGAGCTGCGTTCGATCCTCGGCGCCCGGTTCGCCACGCGCCCATCGTCCGAGTGGATCGAGCGGTTGCTCGCTGCCGAGGTCCCGAGCGGACCCATCAACGACCTCGCGGCGGTGTTCTCGGATCCGCAGGCGCAGGCCCGCCACATGGTCGAATCGGTCACCCATCCCACGATCGGCACGCTGCGCACCACCGGCCTTCCGTTCAAGCTGACCGCCACGCCCGGCAGCGTGCGGACCGCGCCGCCGCTCCTGGGGCAGCACACGGACGCGGTGCTGGCCGAGCTCGGGTTCGGACCGGACGAGATCGCACGGATGCGGACCGAGGGCGCGACCTGAGCCCGGGCCGGCAATGGGCGCGCCGGGAGGCGAGTCCGGCCGCTCCACGGTCGCACTGCTAGACTCGGCCGCGATTGACGATCGCGGGAGGAGGCACAGGTGGCGGACGAGCGCGAGCGGTGGGCCCTGGTCCTGGGCGCGAGCAGCGGGTTCGGGGAGGCGACCGCGCTGGCGCTCGCGGCCGACGGATACCACATCGCCGGAGTGCACCTCGATCGCCGGTCCGGCATGACCCACGTGGAGGAGATCCGCGCGCGGATCGAGTCGCTCGGCCGCGAGGCGCGCTTCTTCAACGTGAACGCCGCCGACGACGAGCAGCGGGGCAGCGTGCTGGCCGCGCTCCGCGAGCGGTTCGACCGCTCCGAGGCCGAGGGCCGGCACTCCTACGTCCGCGTGCTGCTGCACTCGCTGGCCTTTGGGACGCTCAAGCCGTTCCTCGCCGCGGACGCGACCGACGCGATCAGCCGGAAGAACATGGAGATGACGCTCGACGTCATGGCGCACAGCCTGGTCTACTGGACCCAGGACCTGGTGCGCGGCGGGTTCATCGAGGCGGGCACCCGGATCTACGCGATGACCAGCGAGGGCTCTACCCGGGTGGTCGGCAGCTACGGCGCGGTCAGCGCGGCCAAGTCGGCGCTGGAGTCGCACTGCCGCCAGCTGGCGATGGAGCTCGCGCGCAGGGGGATCGGGGCGACCTGCAACGCGATCCGCGCCGGCGTGACGGTCACGCACGCGCTGATGCAGATTCCCGAGCGCGACGAGCTGATCGACGTGGCGCGGCGACGGAACCCGAGCGGGCGGATCACCACGACCGAGGATGTGGCGCGCGCCATCGTGACGCTGTCGCGGGACGGCACGGAGTGGATGACCGGCAACGTGCTCGGCATCGACGGCGGGGAGTTCGTCACGGGATGACCGCCGACCGGCGCCAGGAGCCGCCGGCAGCGGAGTGGCAGCCGGCGGACCAGGTCGGCGCGTCGCGCGCCGCGGCGGACCAGGTCGGCGCGTCGCGCGCCGCGGCGGACCAGGTTGGCGTGTCCCCCGCCGCGGCGGACCAGGTTGGCGTGTCGCGCGCCGCGGCGACCCCGGCGCGCGTGGTGGTCCTCGGTGCGATCAACGTCGACATGGTCGTCAGCGGGGCGCCGCTGCCCGGGCCCGGGGAGACCGTGGTCGGCGGCCAGTTCTCGATCCACCAGGGCGGCAAGGGCGGCAACCAGGCCGTGGCTGCCGCACGTGCCCTCCGCGGCGGGCCGTGTGACGGGTCGGTGGCCATGGTCGGGGCGGTCGGCGACGACATGTTCGGGCACGAGGCCCTCGCGG
>JAJYJR010000285.1 GCA_021789355.1 Chloroflexota bacterium
TGGGGCCCTCGGTCGTCGACACGAGGGCGGAGTGTAGCGCGTCACTGGCCCTGTGCCGCGACCCTCTCACGGGCTGCACCTGTGGGCGGGCGTCGAGCCCGATCATCTCGGAGACGTAGCCGCCCTCCACGTTGTATTGCAGCGCATTGCCCCCCTGGGGAGAGACCCCGGCTTGCCTGAGGAGCCGCAACTCCCTGTGTCTGGGGCATCGGGGGCGGGCAGGAGGGCCGGGAGACCGGCCCTCCTGCCGAGCGCGCGAGGCCGATGGTTCAGTACTTGATCGTGTTGGAGTAGTCGGAGTCGGTGCCTGGGCCGAACTTGTTGACGGCAGCGACGGTGAAGGCGTACGTGCCGCCGCCCGAGAGGGCGCTATCGGGAACCGTGAACGTGAGCTCCGTGCTCCCGGTGTCAAGGGGCGACGACGACACCAACGTGTAGGTGCCCCCGCCCTTACCGTGCCCGTAGCTGTACACGTTGACGAGGTAGTCGGTGATCGCCGTCCCCCCGTCATTCGTGGGTGCGCTCCACGTCAGGACCACCGACTGGGTGGCGGTCTTGCCGTGCCCGGTCTTCTGGATGGTGGCGACCACGTTCGTCGGCGCCGCCGGCGCGCCGAGCGCCGTCAGGATCACGTCGGTGGGATTCATTGCGCCCGATGGGGTGACGTACGTGACGAGGAACGAGTAGCCGTCCACCGTGAGGATCCCGCCGTTCGGAGCGTTCGCGAACGCGCCGAAGAACCAGGGGGTCTGGAACACGTCGAAGGTGGTGCCGGGCGTCGGCGCGTAGGACGGATCGACGGTCACGTCGAGGTTCCCGTACAGGTTCGCTCCGCCCGTCGAACCGGACGACACGAGCTGGGAGTACCCGCTGCCCGGCGTCGTGCCGGCGATGTGGATGCCGAGCGTCGATCCGGTGCCGATGTACACGAACCCCTCGGCGGTGAGCGTGCCGGGGTGGGAGGCGTCGGCACCGACGATGACCGTCCCGGAGCTCCGGGAGGTCAGGCCGTCCACGGTGCCCGTTCCCGCGAGGGTCGCCCCCGCGTCGACGGTGACAGATCCGAGCGCCTGCGAGACCGCGAGCGTCCCCGCGACCACCTCCGTCGTGGCGGTGCTGCTCGAGTTCGAGAGCGTCACGGTGCCGGTCAGACTGGCGGTTCCCACCTGGAGCGAAAGGCCCGTCACGGGACCCGAGACCTCGAGCGCATCACCAGCAGCTGCCGCGAGCGTGCCCGTCGTGTAGGAGGAGGTGCCCGCGGTGATCGCCCCGCACAGGGTCGCCGTGCTGCCCGTGCCGGTCACCTCGACGAGGCCACGCGGGATGGCGATCGGCGCGGACAGGGTCATCGTGCCGTCGAGTTGCAGCACCCCGTCATTAGACGAGGTCCCGACGGTCACGCCGCTCGTCGCGCCGAGGGAGGAGGCGGCCTTGATCAGCAGGGTGCCGAAGCCGAACGTCGCCGTGGAGCCGGTGTAGGTGTTGCCGGACGCGCTGGTCGGCGCGAGTGTCACGGTGGCGCCGGAACCCGTGTAGACGGAGACGTTAGCCGCTCCCGCGAGGGTCTCGGTCACGGTGAGGGACGAGCTTGCGGTGAGCTGGAGCGTGCCACCGCCGACGGAGTCCGTGATGGTGCCGCTGCCGGTCGTGGCGTGGATATTCTGGTCGTGGCCGTGCAGGTCGAGGGTCGCCCCGGCCATGACATTGACCGCACCAACGGTGCTGACCGCGTTATTGGCGCCTATCTGCAGGGTGCCATAGTCGACGGTCGTCGAGCCGGCCCACGAGTTGGAGTTGCTGATGACCGTCCCCGTGACGCCGGTCAGTACGACCGTGCCGGTCCAGCCGCTCTGGCCCACGGTCACCGAAGCGGTCGAGCCATTCTGCTCCACGGTCCCCGGGACCTGGAGGACCGCCCCGGTCGCGGCCGCGAGTGTGCTGCTTCCGTTGAGACTGACATCCCCGCCCCAGGTCGCGGTGCCGCTGCCGGTGGCCTCGAGGGTACCGTCCAGGCCCAGGGTGACGCTGTCGGGCACGCTCACGCCGGCGTCCAGCGCCACCACGCTGCCGTTCGACGCTGAGACGTAGGCGGTGCCCAAGGCAGCGCTGTTCCCGACCTCGAGGGCCCCACCGTCGACGTAGATCGACGCACTGAGGGTGGTGCTGTTGTTCGCCGACAGGGTGAGGGTGCCCGTCCCACCCGACGAAGAGTTGACGTAGAGGACGTAGGAGGCCGACAGCGTGCCGCTCATCTCGAGAGAGGCGCCCGTCGCGACCTCGACGTCCAGGTCGGAACTCGTGCTCGCCGCGGAGACATGGGCCGCGATCGTCGAGCTGCCGCTCGTCGCGTCGATCGCGACGCCGGTGGTAGCACCCGAGAGGGTGAGCGTGTAGGCCCCGCCCAGGGTGTACGAGCCCTGCAGCACGATGCTGTCCACCGAGAGGTCGGCGGTCAGTGCCAGCGCGGATCCGCTCGCGGGCGCCGTGGCCGGGAAGACCAGCTGCGCACCGTCCAGCGAGGTGCAGTTGCTTCCGGATGCAGGGATGTAGTTGGCGAAATCGTTCAGGTCGGTGGCGCCGCTCGCGCCGTCCCACGTGCACACGTCGCCCGTCGCCGCCCGTGCCGCGCCCGGGGTCACCCCGAGCAGCGAGGCAACGAGGACGGCGACGACGCCGGCACTGCCGATCAGCCTTCGCATGGTTCTCTCCCTGGGCCTCACGCGCTGCGGGTCGGTCTCGCCAGTGGCTCGGTACGGTCCTTCAGGCGGCCGGGGCAACGGACCGCACGTCAACGCCTCCCGCTGATCTGGGGCCAGCGTCGTCTGGGGGCGGGTCGCCTGGCTACCGTACTGGTACGGGGTCGGGTACGGTATCCGGACCCGTATACGGGGGCGCGATACCGTACCGGCTACAGTACTGGCCCCGGTGGCGGCCGGCCGGCCCCGGCCCTACCGTTCGGGCATGGACCACAGTGAGCGTCCGGGTGCGCCGATCCCCGCCGGCGCGCGAGGCCGGGACGAGCCGGCCCCGGCACTCGCGGACGCCGGCGACATCGTGGCGCGGGCGGCGGCGGACCAGGCCGCGGCCGACGAGGACCGCCTGCGGTTCCGCCGGGAGGGACCCCCCACGCTGCCGCCCGACGCGCGCATCGCGCCGCTGCTCGAGCCCGATGAGCACCTCGTCGCCCTGCGCCACGCCGCACTGCTCGACCGCCGCGAGCCCGGCCCCGGCACTCGGCTGACGCCCGGTGTGGCGGGCGCCCTCTACATCACGTCACGGCGTCTCGTGCTGATCGGCCGCCTGACGCTCTCGTTCGAGCTCGACGCGATCGAGGATGCCGTCGTCTCGGGCGAGCGCCTCCTGCTCGTCCTGCGCGAGGGGCACGGCGTGGTCCTCCAGGTCGCCCAGCCCCGCCTCCTCGCGGTCGAGATCGCCGCCGCCCGGGCGTACGCGAGGTCCGCCCGGGTCCCCGGAGCGAGTGCCGGTCCTCAGCCGGCGACGCGGTGACGCCGGGCCGCCTCGGCCCGGTTCCGCGCCCCGAGCTTGCGCAGGATGCTGCTGACGTGCATCTCGACGGTGCGTGGCGAGAGCGTGAGCGCCTCGGCGATCTCGTGATCGGTGAGCCCCCCGGCCAGCCGCTCCAGCACCTCGGTCTCGCGGACGGTGAGCGTGGCGAGCGCGGGATCCGCCGGATTCGTCAAGCCCACACCCGGGCGCGACGTCTCGACCAGGCGCTGGACGAGGCGCGCCGCCGTCCGGTGGCTCATCGCGAGCTCGCCCTCCCAGGCCGCCCGCACGGCGCGCGCGAGCCCCTCGACGGAGAGGTCCTTGGTGAGGTAGCCCACGGCACCGAAGCGCATCGCCTCGACCACATGCCGGTCCTCGCGCGAGGCGGTCAACATCACGATGCGCGTGTCGGGCAGCCTCGGCGCAAGCTCGCGCACGAGGGCGACCCCGTCCATGCCCGGCAACTCGATGTCGAGGAGCAGCACGTCGGGGCGCACCTGCGGGGCGAGCTCGAGGGCCTCCTCCGCGCTCGCGGCCTCGGCGACCACCGCGAGGTCGGACACGCTGAGGGCTTGGCGCACGGCGCTCCGCACCAGCGGGTGATCATCCACGATCATGACGCGGATGCGGGCGGGAGCGGCCTTGGTCGTCATGCCGGAGCGACTTCGACCGCCGCGGCCTCGACGCGCGGCGCGGCGCCCCCGGGCACGACGAGCCTGACGCGCGTCCCCCTCCGAGGCGCCGACTCGATCTCGATCTGGGCGCCGATCTGGGCCGCGCGTTCCCGCATCCCGGCGAGGCCGTAGGCGGTGTCGCCGATCGATCCGGGATCGAAACCCCGCCCGTTGTCGCGGACCTCCAGGACCAGCCGGCCGTCGTCGACAGCGCCCCGGACCCGCACCACCGTGGCGTCGGCGTGACGCCGCACGTTGGTGAGGGCCTCCCCCACGATGCGCAGCGTCTCGGCCTCGGCGCGGGACGACAGGGCCGGCAGGTCGGCGCCGCAGTCGAACTCGACGGAGAGCCCGAAGCGGTCCTCGAAGTCGTCGAGCGAGCGCGACAGCAGCTCCCGGAGGGACTCGCTGGTCCCCCACGCCGCACGCATCGTCGCCACCGCCTCGCGCGCCTCGGCCATGCCCGCATCCACGGCTGCGGTCACCTCGTCGGTCAGGGCGCGCGCCTCGGGCCCGAGCTCGGGCTGCGTCGCGAGACGCGTCACCTTGAGTTTCGCCAGCCAGAGGTCCTGCGCCAGGCCGTCGTGCAGCTCGCGGGCCAGCCGCTCGCGCTCCGCCGCGGCGGCGAGCGCCCGCTCCTGCACCATGAGCTGCGCCTCGATGCGCCGCAGCTCCGTGATGTCGTGGAGCAGGACGAGCCGCCCCATCGGCCGGCCCTGCCAGTCGGACAGCGGCGTGCTGCTGACCTGGCAGGTGCAGCTCCCGTCCTCCGTCTCGTAGGAGGCTTCCCCCGAGGTGTCGGTGTCGACCACGCTGCGTGCGAGCTCCGGAGAGGCCGCCAGCGCCGTCGCCGCGGGCTGGCCCAGGACGCCGCGACCTCCACGTCCAACCAGGCGCAGGGCGGCCTCGTTGGCGTCGGCGATCCGGCCGCCGGCGTCGAGCACGAGCATGGCGTCGGGCATGCGCGCGAGGATCGTCTCGCGCGCGACCGGCACGAGGTCGAAGAGGCGAAACCGGAAGAGGGCAACCGCGTACATCACCGCCACGCAGTCGAAGCCCACGACGCCCGACACGATGTTCGGCACGTACACGATGTTGAAGACGCCCAGGGGGTAGAGCACGCGGAGCGCTACCTGGCCGACCAGGATCAGCGCGACCGGCATGCGGTGGGCCGGGGAGCGCACGAACAGGAAGAGGAAGACCGCCGTCGAGAGGACGAACAGCAGCACCACCCCGCCGGCGAACGCCAGACCCAGGGGCGTTCGAGTGCCCTGGACCTGCCCGCCGTTTCACCACACACTGCTCCAGACAAGGCGGCCCCCGTCCACGAGGTCGAGCCCGACGTGGGCGATCGTCACGCCGGCGAGGACGGCCACCACGGGACGGGTCAGCCAGCGCTCGAGGCCCGCATACTCGAGGGCGAACCAGAACGCCAGGACCACGCTCGGGATCGTCAGCGCGTCGCGGAGGAGAAACCAGGCTCGCTGCGTGGCAATGTCGGTCGCGGCGACCTCCGCCGCGCCCCCGAGGCACCACACCGCCAGCAGCAAGGCCACCAGGGCGAGCGGGAAGGCACCCTTCGTGGTGGCGCGCCGTCGCCAGAGGTACAGGGCGATCGCCCCGATGAACGCGGCGGACCCGAGCGTGGGCCACAGCAGCGGGTCGTAGTGGTAGCCGCTCACCTGCGTCCGCCGACCTCCCGCCGCGCACGCCTACCGAGGGGGCGCACGCGCAGATGCCGGCCGCAACAGACGGGGCTACCCATCGCAGGCAGCCTGCAACCCGCAAGGCAACCTGTAAAGAGCCGACGGTCGCAACCGCCGCGCCGATCCGGACATGCATTGGAAAGGCTCGCGTGACCCCACATCCGCCCGACGCATCGCGTCGAAGGAGACGTTCGAACGATTCGTCCAGCCTGAGGCGTCGAATGCTTGTGGATGTCGAGGATGAGCCGCGGACCGCGGATCTCGACCCATCTCGCGCCATTGGCGCCGCAGCGCGGGCACGACCACCGCTGGGCAAGGCACCTGCTGGAGCAGGTCAGGGCAGCCGGGCTCACCCGGAAGGAGACCCGCGTGGTCGCGGACCGGCCGCTCTCGATCTTCTGATTGCCGGCGTGAGGTCACGACGAGTGGCCGGCCCCGCGACTGCCGGCGGACCGGGGATCTGCCACCGAAGTTGCGCCCGGCGCGACGAGCCGACGCTCGTACTCGTCGCGCGGCAGCGGGACCCATTGCACCACACCCCGTATGCCGGTGGCACAAGGGGAAATCCTGGTCGTGGCCGCGGTCGTGGCGCTGATCGCTGTCGTGCGTCTCGTCCTGCTGGCGGTTCGCGTGCTGCCCCTCCAGGAACGCGCACAGACTGGGCGAACCGTGGACTTGCCGCGCTGGCCGACGGCCTTGCACTCGGGGTCACGATCAGCAGCTGTTGGGCTGTGAAGCCGCGTGACACTTCACCACCGCCCCGGGGGCCGGGGACCTGCCGAGCGTGGAACGGGCTGGTACCATAGCCACCGCGCCGACATAGCTCAGTGGTAGAGCAGCTGTTTCGTAACGGCGACCTCCACGCTTCGAGCGCTCGGTAGCCCTCCCGACCACCAGCCGTTGTGGTACCGCCTCCGGCACACCCCAACATCTTGTGGTTTCCCCCGCGGTCGCCCGCCGTGTGAACCGCGCGCCGCTCACCGCTAGAGCAGCTAGCTTCGCGGGGACAGGTTCACAGGGCGGCCCACGGAGGACCGCACGTGGGGCGCACCCTGGGCGAGGAGATCGACGCCTACCTGGCCGACTGCCGGCGGCGCCAGCTGCGCCCGACGACGCTGCGCGCGTACCGCCAGGCGCTCGACGACCTCGCACGCAGCTTCCCCGAGCCCGATCCGCTCCTCGAGGCGCTCACGCTCGCCGCCGGACGCCGCTGGCAGGATGCGCGCACGGGGCACCTGTCCGCGCGCGCCATCGCCGATCGCACCCGCGCGCTGCGCACGTTCGCCGCGTGGATCGCCGCGGAGGGCGACCTGGCCGCCGATCCGTTCGCCCGCCTGCGCCCGCCGCGCGTCGACCGCCGCCTGCGGGTGGTGCCCACCGACGAGGAGCTGACCGCCGTCGTCGACGCGGTGACCCCCGAGGAGCAGGTGCTCCTGCTGGTGCTCGCGGGGACCGGCATGCGCGTGGGCGACCTGTGCCGGCTCACCCTCGAGGACCTCGTCGGGGACACCCTGCTGCTGCGCGACACCAAAACCCGCCAGG
>JAJYJR010000286.1 GCA_021789355.1 Chloroflexota bacterium
CCAGCGGTTGAAGCCGGCGACGTCGGACGGGCGTTCCGCACCGCCGCGTACGCGCGGTTGATCGCGACCATGCGACGGGCGCTGCCCGCGCGATCCGGGTGGTACCGCATGGCCAGGCGGTGGTACGCGGCACGCGCCGTGGGGGGATCGGCGCCGCGGCTGATACCGAGGATCTGCCAGGGGTCGGGGCCGCCCATCGGTGTCACCCGGCGACACGCCGGAGGAGCGCGAAGGAACCCGTGAGCACGAGCGCGGCGAGGACGCCGACAAGGACCGCGGCGAGCGCCACGGTCAGGGCGATGGATAGGATCCCGAGGCGGAGGAGCACCATCAGACAATCCGGACGGCGTCGCGCATGTCGTCCGCGGCGAGCGCGTCGACGAGCGCCTCGCGCAGCACGGATCCCTCGAGATGCCCGGCCTCGAGCAGCCGCCGCGCGAGCCACTCGAGCCCGATCCGGTGCCGCTCGAGGAGGTCTTCCGCATCCGCCAGGCAGGACTCCATCGCCGCCACGAGCAGCGCGCCACGCCGGTCGGCCATGGCCGGGCCGAGGTCCAGCCAGGACGGCCACGCGGCCGGCCAGAGCGGGTCCATGCCGGAATCGAGGCGCTGCAGCAGCAGCTGAGCGGCCCGGGCGGCGTCTTCGCTCACACCGGTGCTCGCCTGACCGAGCACCAGCCGCTCGGCAACGCCGGCAGCGAGCGCGCACGTCACGTGGGCGTGTATCTCGCCGTCGGCCAGCGGCCGCGCCGAGCCCTCGTCGCGCTCGGCGCCGATCGTCGTGTGCCCGCCCGAGTGTCCGATCACGCGCGGCGCAACCGACACGGCACGGACCGCATCGATGCCCAGGTCGCCGGCGGCCACACCGAGGGCGTGACCGGCCTCATGGACGGCTGCGACCCACGCCTCGTCGGGCGTGCGGTCCCGGGCCGCCGGGACCCGTCCGCTGGCCAGAGCCGCCTCGGCTAGGTGCGTCTGGTCGATCCCGCGGAGGCGCCGCAGCCGGCGCCCGGTACCGACACCGGGTTGGGAGCCAGTGGCCGCGTCCTCGTCCTCGGCGTCGGCGAGCGAGAGGGCGAGCGCGTCGTCCACCAGCTGGTCGAGGCCCGCGAACGAGCTGCCGGCCGTGAGCTCGACGATCGGCGCGAGATCGATCGACCCGGATACTCGTCGCCGCGTCAACAGTCGCCCCAAGTGCTCGCGACGTGTGAAGGCGTCCGGGGCGGCCACCTCGATCACGTGCGAGAAGCGGCCCGGCCGGGTCAACGCGGGGTCGAGTGCGCCGTCCTCGTTGGTCGCGGCGAGCCACACCACGGGCGCGCGCGGCCTCTCGCGCACGCCGGAGAGCGCCGCGAGTACGGCGAACAACGCCCCTCGGCTCGCACCGTCGTGGCGGCGGTCAGATCGATCCGCCCCCAGCCACGACAGTTCGTCGAGGAAGATGACGGCCGGACGCTCGAGCCGCTCGGTGTAGCGGCCGAGGGCGGCGATGCGCTCGGGGTCGAGCTCAGCCGCGGCGACCTCGACGAACAGGGCGCGCTCCCCGAGCATGCCGGCGAGGGCGCGCGCCAGCGACGTCTTGCCACAGCCCGGCGGCCCCACGAGGAGGATGCCGGGCGGGACGGTGCCGCCCGCCGCGCGGAGCTCGGTCGGGTGGACCAGTCCCCATGCCAGTGCGCGCACGGCCCGTTTGGCGCGTGGCAGGCCCGTCAGGTCGTCGAGCGTCCCGCGCACCCCGCGCACGCGGTGCGCCTCGATCCAGTGGGTGATCTCGTCGTCAAGGCGTCCGGGTGCGTCCGCCGGGTCGTCGAGGGGGTTCGCGATCTCCATGTCCTGTACGACAGCGGGAGTCGGCCGGAGGCGCAAGGGGGGCCTGACGCAACCGGCGCACGTGGCGGATCGGACGCATCGGTCCGGTGCGCGCAGGCACCGGACGTCAGCGCTCGGACCCGCTCCGGGGGCCCGGGCGCTCCTGCACCCACTCGCGCAGCCAAGCGCTGACGTCGCTCTCGCGGAACCGCCAGGCCCTTCGGGGCCCGATTCCGATTGCCCGCCCACGCAGCGCACCGGTTTGGGCAGCGCGTTGAACGAATCGCGTGGACATCCCGATTCGGGCACTGATCTCGGACGCCCGGTACCAACGCTCCATGGCTTCCTCCTCTCCTTAGCGGCGGCGCCGCCCCGTCGGCGGATCCGGCGGCGGCGGGGGCACCAACTCGCGGAGGGCCGCTTCCAGCTGCTCCTTCGTGATGAGGCCCTTCTGGTGCATCGAGGCCATCCGCTCGGCGTCCTCCCATGTGATCGGTCGGCGCCGGACGGGAGGTACCACGGGCGACGGAGGTTCGGCCCGACTCGCCTGCCAGCTGTCGTAGATCGACCAGGCGGCGATGGCCGCCGTGCCGCCGAGAACCCATGGCAGCGGGAGCACGAGTCCCATCTGGGCCGCCACTATCCAGACCAGCAGAGCGACGGCGACCGTGACGACCGCGACCAGCACGAGGTGCAGCATGGTCTTGTCGAAGGCGTTGTACGGACCCCTGCCGCTCATCGCGCACCGCCCCGCCGGTTGACCCGGATCGTGATGCTGCTGACGCTCGGATCCGCCGCCAGCGCCGCGAGCGTGGCCAGGCGCGGCTCGCGCGCGGCGCCTGCGTCCTCGCGGGGGACGAGGCGCAGCACCCAGCGGCGCTGCGACGTGGGGCGGTACGACGACGCCTCCTCGGTGGCCCGTTCGTCCCGAACTGTGAGGGCCCGGACCCGCTCCGGCGGCACGTCGTGGCCGCGGTAGCCGACAACGCCGGCTGCGATGGTGAAGAGACACGACCGGCAGCGGAGCTCCCCGGTGGCGGCCCAGTAGCTCACCCGCCCCATCTCCGCCGTGACACCGCACGCCGGGCAATCGACGTCGGTGCTGACCCCTCGCTCGCGCATTCGGTCTCTCCACTGCTGGGTTCCGAAGTGGACGCCGGATCCTGGGTGGAGCGCCGCGCATGTCAAGTCCGCCGCATGCGCGTGCCGCGTCAAGAACGGTTGGTAAGTCGGGCTGCCCGTTTGCACGGGTGTCGGTTGCGAGCTGCCGGGGACAACACGCGGGAGGGCCTGTGCTCACAGTTACGTGGGACGTAACTTCTGGCACGGGCGGGAAATCGCTTGACCCAAAGTTACGTCACGCGTAACATTAGGTCATGGACGAGAGCAACCTCCTCCAACTCGCCGCCGCTCAGCACGGGTACTTCAGCACGGCGCAGGCCGCCGCCGCCGGCATCAGCCGGCGCGCCCTGGTCGACCGGGTACGGCGCGGCGTCATCGAGCGGGCGGCCCACGGCGTCTACCGCCTAGCCGGGACGCCTGCGAGCCACCTCGACAGCTTCTACGCGTTCTCGGTCGAGGCGCCGTCTGCGACCTTCAGCCACGACACGGCGCTCGAGCTCTACGGCGTCAGCGATGTCCTGCCGCGGACGATCCACGTCACCGTCCCGCCGGGCTCGGGCCTCAAGCCGCGCCCTGGCTACACGATCCACCGCTCGGTGATCGCGCCGTCAGAGCGCGTGCTCCGCGACGGCGTCTGGGTAACGTCACTCGCCCGGACGCTCGCCGACTGCGCGAAGAGCGGCACCGATCCCGAGCAGCTCGTGGCCGCCCTGTCGGAGGGGCGGGAGCGCGCCATGCTCACGGCCGACGACATCACCCGGCTGCGGCGACTCTACCCGTTCACGACCGCGCGCCTGTGACCGATCCCCGAGTCGCCGAACTCGGCCGGCGGGAGGCCCTGCTCGCCCGGATGCGCAACGTCGCCCGCGACGTCACAGGCGACGAGCCTGTCCGGCGGGTCCACCTCACCGTCACGATGGACCGCTTCCTCGTGCGGCTGCTGGCCACGACCTCATGGGGGACGTGGGTCCTCAAGGGCGGCTACGCGAACCAGCTGCGCCACCCGGGTGAGGCCCGCTTCACGGAGGACGTGGACCTGCGGATCGACGCCGACATCGACACCGCGAACGGCATGATCGCAGCCGCCATCGGACACGCACGAGGAGGCCCGTCGACGGTGAGCCGGCGGGCCACTGGGATCGGGAGGGGAACGGTGCCAGATGGCAGGACGTCGCGGCACTCGCCATGCCGACTTCCCTGAACGGGTGTTCCTCGGACAGGGTCGCCGCCCGAGGAGCGTGGCTCGGCGACTACCGCTCGTCCGGGGAGCAGTCGGGGTAGAAGCATCCCTCCATCAGCTCGAGATCCGCCACAGTGATCCCGAGGAGCGGGCCGAGCCGATCGATGATCGGCAGCACCACGTCGGGGTCGTCGTGCGCGACACCGACGATGAACGCGATGACGTGGACGCGGATCGAGTCGTCGGTCCAGATCGACATCTGGATGTCCTCCGTGTGCGGTCCCGGCCCATTGCGTGCGCCGTGCTCGACCGCGTCGGGACCCTGGGCGGAGACGTCCTGCGCACAAGGGGTGACGGGCGAATCGCGGTGCCCGGGCGCACCGGCTCTCGCCCGGAAACGGGCAAGGCTCCGACACCGCGCATCGGGCGCCCGCGGGGCGCGGGATGGGCGACCTGGGTCGGGGACACCGACCCCCCTTTAGGTGTCCCCCACCCGACCGGCGGGCGCCCGAAGGAGGGCGAGGCGCGGCCACGGCGAGGTCACAGCGAATCTCGGACCGACCTGGGGCTTGACAGGACGCCCGACCTGGCGACGGTCGCGGCGCTCGCGGCAGATGTGGCACCGACTGGCGGTGTCATACCCCGCGGCACTCACCGACGGCGAGGAGACGCCCAGTGTCCGACAGCTACACGGTCGCGCTCGAGCGGGCCCTGCTCGGGTCGTGCATGCTGCACCCGCACGGGTTCGCGCACGTCCACGGCGTGCGCACGGCTGACTTCACCGATCCCCGGCACGCGGCCCTGTATGCCGCCGGCCACGACCTCGCCGAGGCCGGGCGCGACTCCACCGCAGGGCTCGTCGTGCTCGAGTTGGAGCGGCTCGATCGGCTCTCCGAGGCGGGGGGACTGGACTACGTGGGCGGCCTCATCACCGGCATGAGCACGCTCCCGGCAGAGGTCCCCGCGCTCGCCGCCGAGCTCGCACAGCTGGCCGCTCGACGCCGAACGGCGGCCGCCCTGTCCGCGCTGGGGCCGCAGCTCGCGGACCCGAAGCGAGAGCTCGGTCCGACCCTCGAGGCCCTGCGTGCGGCGCTCACCGAGGCCGCCGTCGCACAGCCGCGCGATCCCTTCCCGCTCGTCGGCGAACTCGCCGACGAGCTCATCGCGGAGTTCATGCATCCGGAGGCCGACCCCGCCCTGCCGACCGGCATCGGGCCCTTGGACGAGGCGCTCCGGGGAGGGCTCCGACCCTCCCAGCTCGTGCTCCTCGCGGCTCCGCCCGGGATGGGCAAGTCCGCGCTGGCCAGCCAGATCGCGCTCGGCGCGGCGGCGGTGGCCGAGCGGCACCCCGATCGGTTCGGCGAGATCGTCCTCGCGAGCTACGAGATGAGCCGGCACGAGATCGCGCTCCGCCTCGTGGGCCAGCTGGCTGACGTCCGCGACGGCTACCACCCGCCCCGCGGCTGGACGGCCCGCGATCTGCCGCTCGGGATCGACGCCGTACGACGGATGGCGCAGCTGCCGCTCCGCGTCCGCGACGATCTGCCGCGGACGGTTGAGGCGCTGCGCGAGGGCCTCCAGCAGCACATCGCCTCCCGCGGCACGCCCGCGCTCGTGATCGCCGACCACGTCCATCTGCTCACCGCGCCGACTGCGTCCGGCCAGCTGGAGATGCTCACGCACGTGACCGGGGCCCTCAAAGCGCTGGCGATGGACCTCGGCGTGCCGGTCCTCGCCCTGGCGCAGATGAACCGGAACGTGGCGCGGCGGGAGGACCACGTCCCGGTGCTCTCGGACCTGCGCGCATCAGGCTCGCTCGAGCAGGACGCCGACATCGTGCTGTTCCTGCACCGGCCCTCCTACTACCTCGAGCCGTCGGAGCGGGCCGAGGCCGAGGCCGACGCCGTTCCGGCCGAGCTCATCGTCGCCAAGCACCGCGGCGGGACGACCGCCTCGGTCCCCGTGCAGTGGCTCGCGCGGCGGACCCTCTTCCTCGTCGATCCCGCCTGGCAGCCCCGCTACGGCGCGTCGCCCTTCCACGTCCCGTCGCTCATCACGCCGCCATCGGGCGGCCTCGAGGATCGGCTCCTCGAGATCGTGCGCGAGCGGGTCTCCGCCACCGGGAGGCGGGCCGAGCGGCGCGCCTTCTTCGACGGCCTCTGCGTCCAGCCACGGAAGTGGCAGGACTGGCCGATGGGCCAGCGCGTCGACGGGCTCGTGGTCGCCGGGCGCCTCGCCGCGGCCCAGGCGGGCGTCGGGCGCACCGCGCCCTGGGAGTATTGGATCCCCGGGGACGATCCCGGCCCCACGGTCAGCCCGAGCCTGCACGTCATCGACGGCGCCGTGTCGACAACGGAGACCGCGGATTTCGATCCGCGCGATGAGCTCTTCGCCTGATCCAATCGATCCGAGGACAGCCATGCCATGCCCCGCGCCAAACACACCGAGCACGACACGGCGCAAACCTGGTGTCCGACCTGCCGATGGGAGCGCATGTCGCCGTACGAGCAGGCAGCCTACCGCGACGAGAAGGCCAGACTGGCCCGTGAGCGCTGGCGCTCCCAGCACCCGGCGCGCGCCGCGCTGCGTGACATGCTCGTGGAGGGTGCGGTGCCTCAGGCGTGCGACCGCTGCGGCCGGCCCGACGACACCGTCGCGATCGTCGACTACGAGGCGATCCGCATCACCGGCTGGCGCTGCCGGGCCTGCTGGCGAGCGGCGCGGGACGAATGGAGGGCTGCCAATCGGAACCGGCGCAGCTGATCCTGCTCAGGACCGGGCTAGCCTCCCTCGGGCGGCTCACTCGCGCCCACGCCGGCCGCTCGCAGCATGTCGGACTCTGCCTGCTCGTCGGACAGCGGCTCATACGCCAAGGCACGACAGTACTCATCGAAGCTCCACCGTGCGTAGTGCTCGGCGAGGAATGGGAACTGCTCGGCCGATTCCTCCGCATACTCCGCCCGAGGGATGGCGTGATGGTCGTGCAGGGCGTGGACGCAGCGATCCAGCACCAGATCGTCCAGGGCCGCCCAGTCGCCATGCACTGCCGAGCTCGCCGGGATCATGACTGCGTGGTACATGTCCTCGAGGCCGACCTCTCGGGCCATCTCATGGAGGCTCCTGTCGCCGGCGAAGGTGGTTGCGGTGCTGATGTCCTGGAAGTCCTCGGGGACGTCGCGATTGGCGTCCGCCTTCAGCTTCGGCAAGAGCCGCTCGAGGATCTCGCGGGGCTCTCCTTCGGTTCGGCTGGCGGCTGCTGCCGTATGCAGCAGCAGGGCCTTGGCGCGGCCACGGCCGTAGTT
>JAJYJR010000287.1 GCA_021789355.1 Chloroflexota bacterium
CTTCCGCGACGAACGGACGCTGCGGCCCGTGGAGTACTACAACAAGCTCCCCGACTCGGCCACGGTGGACCTGTGCCTGATCCTGGACCCGATGCTGGCAACCGGCGGTTCCGCGACCGCTGCCATCGAGGTGCTCAAGCGCTGGGGCGCGGTGCGCATCAAGCTGGTGAACCTGATCGCGGCGCCGGAGGGGGTCCGCGCCGTGACGGAGGCGCACCCCGACGTCGAGATCCACTGCGCGGCGGTGGACCGGCAGCTCAACGAGCGCGGCTACATCCTTCCGGGCCTGGGCGACGCCGGCGACCGGCAGTTCGGGACGGGCCAGGGCGACTGACTGCTCGTCGCTGGGAGTGAGAGCGAATCCCGTCGCGCACTTCTCGAACAATCTGTTCGCCACACTCCGCCCGGAGGCACGCTCATACCGAGTCAGTTCCAAACAGACGGGACTCCCGGGTCACTCGCGGCGCCCAGGCGTCGGAAGGTGAGACGAACCCCGAGCCACCCTACTCAGCGGCACCAGATGTCCGGTGGGGGATCTCGCGCAGGAGCGGAACATGACCGAGCGGCGCGAACGGATGGTGACCCGAGCGCATCTCCCTGGCACCGAAGCCGCATCTTCTCGCGCTGCTTCCTGACAGGACTCAGAACTGCAGCGCGAACGCGCCCAGCCCGGGATCGACGGTATCGGTCAGGTGGGCGCTCAGTTCAGAGTCGTCGACGCGGAAGGCGTCGTAGAGCCGGCGGACCGTGGCCTCGCCGCCGGATCGAAAGAGCTCCGCCGCCTCGAGCTGGAGGCGAAACTGGAACCAGGCGTAGTTCGGGCCGGACATCCCGCTGTACATCCGCTCGAACTCGTCGCGGGTCCGGTATTCGAAGGCCGTGGCCGGCGCCCGGGCCGCGACGCGCGGCAACGTCAGCAGGGTCTCCAGCGCGGCCGGCTCGCGCCGCTCGACGTAGGCGTGCAGGCAGAGGTTGGCGAAGAACTCCTGGAGCCAGAGCCGGGGGAAGATGACCCGGCCCTCGTGGAAGTGGAAGAGGTGCGCCACCTCGTGCACCGCGATGAGGTCGAAGAAGGGGGCGAAGGCGAGGCTCCCGTCCGGCCGCCCGTAGACGGCCGCCAGTTCCGCTCGTCCTGCCTCGTCGGGCTGCACGCCGAACTCCGCCCAGAAGGGGGCCTCGGCGCCTGCCACCACGAGCGTGCCATGGTCGGCGTTCGGCAACCCGTAGAGCTGGATGTCGGTGCGGCTGCCCCAATCCGCCTCGTTCAAGACCAGCACCTGCGCCTCGGGTCGCAGGTCGAGCAGGCCCGCTAGATACGTGTACGAGCCGGCGGCGCGCCGGCCGATCTCGACGGCGCGCGCCTCGAGGCCGGCGCTGGCAAACGTGGGCAGCTCACCCGGCACCGGCACGAGGCCCTTGCGAAGGTCGGTGTCCATCGTTCGTCTCCCCTGCCCGGCCGCGGACGGCGGCCTCAGAGCGTGTGGACCGGCGCTGGGTCACGCGACCCGGGGCGGGCCTGACGTCGCGGCAGCGCCGGCGAGCACTTTCATTCCCTGCCGGAAGATGAATCCCCTCGGAATGTCCGCCGCAGCGAGGCGATCGAGGTCGGGCCGTACCGCGTCGTAGGCGGTCTGTGCGGTCTGGAGGAAGGCGGCGGCACCGGCGTGGTCACCGTCGCCCTGGAGCTGCAGGAGCCTTGCTGCGAGAGCGGCCACGCCCTCGCGCATCCGTGCCGGGTCCACGCGGTACGCGCCCGTCCCTGGGTCACGGCCGACGACGCCGTGGTCGGCGAGGAAGGCAAACTGGGCGAGGCTCCCACGGGCATGCGCCTCCGAGATGCCCGATTGGGCGTCGCCGACGATGGCAACGAGAAAGGTGACGACGCTGCCCTCCGGGTCGGCATCCGCCAGCGCCCCCATCTCCTGCAGCGTCGCAATCAGGTGGAGGCCCAGGCTGTCGGCCTTGGCTTCCTCGATGGCCGGGTGCAGCTCCCGGAGGGCACCGCGCACCGTCCCCCGCCCATCGAGTGTGTGCTTGACGCCCAGGCCGTGCGCGACCTCGTGGAGCAGGATCCGCTGGAAGTACGCGTCGAAGGTGTAGCACGTCCGCTGATCCGGCGCGCACACAAGGTCGGCCCTGAAGCGATTGCCCGTGTCGAAGGCGGTCCGCATCACGTTCCTGAGCTGCAGGCGCCGCGTCCCCCTGGCGAGCTGGACCTCCTCGTCGTTGGGGAGGTTGATCGCGGCAGGTGTGTCCGCACGCGCAAAGCCGGCCACGAAGACCGCGTCGTAGGCATTCAGATCGGAGTCGCTCCCGGGCATCTCCTGCTTGTACACGTCGGGCACGGGGAGCCTGCGCTGGAGCTCGGGCAGGAGCGCCGCGAGCCGGCCCAGGCGGGCGCTCCAGGCGCGGTCCTTGAGGAGCACGACGCCCTCGTGGGCGGCCTTGATGCCGACGAGGCCATCCTCGTATTGCTCGATGGGACCGATGACGATGTCGATCCCGTTCTCCTTCATGTCGAGCCAGGCGAGATCGCTCGCCCGGTAGTCATCGTCGAGGAGCGCGGCGGCGCGCAACTCCAGGTACCGCCGGAGTCCCGGATCCTCCGCCAGCTCGGCGGCCTGCCGCAGCTTCTCGGCGGCGCGTCCGAGCGGCGCGGCGAAGGCGACGTGATAGGGGATCGCGACGAGCGCGCCGTGGCCGTCGCGGCGGACGAGCGTGTACGGGCTGCGGAGCGCGGCTGCCTGCTCGGGCGAGACCCGGCAGGCCGCCTCGAACTCCTCCTTGGTCATGTCGGAGGGATAGAACCCCGCCCCGGCAGGCTTCGACCCGAACCCCGCGATGAAGGGGACGTTGTCGTCGAGTCTGTCCCAGGGGCCGAAGTGGATCTCGGCCAGGCGGCGCTGCTCGGGATCGGCGATCGAGGCCAGAAGCGCATCCCGGTCCCCGTACGCCTCCTGCCAGAAGATCGCGTCCATCTCCCGGGCGGCATCGATGAGGAGCGGCAGCATCGCCTGCTCCTGCGGCGTGAGCTGCGCATACAGCTCGGAGGTGAGGGCGACCTCGACGTAGGCGGACAGGGGGACGGGCATCGGTCTGACCTCGTGTGCGCGGGGACGGGCGAACACGGTTGTCGCGGGGACGCGTGGTGCGGTGTGACACCGGCTGGCGGGAGGATGAGCGGATGACGAGGCGCCGTCAATGGGTTCGGGCCGGGCCTGTGAACGGCCAGCGCAACGTCTCCGTGTCCTAACGCCAGCGGCGCGTGGCGCTGGTCAGGTAAGGGCCCGCCGGGCTCGGAAATGAGGAGGCAGGCGCCGGGATTGCGGAGTTCTCCCGATGTCTCCAGCCACCCCTTAGCCCGACGCTCTGCTCCATCACAAGTCAGGACGAGCCGAGCAGAACGAAAGGACAGGGACGGGCGGTGGACACCAACGAGCGCTACGTCATCGTTACAAGGCAGATCGGCGAGCGCCTCGCCGAAGCGGAGCGCGAGCGCATCGCTCGCCGGGCGCGCATGCCGAAGGAGCCCGCGTCCACGCGTCGCTGGAGCCTGCGCCGCCTACGGGCGCGCCCAGTGGTCGGCTCAGCGGCCATCACCGACTAGCCTCACGACCGAGAGACCAGTCGCCCGAGGATCGTGCATGAGGGCGATCAGGCGCGCCGGATGGGCGCCGCGTCCCCGCGCGTGGTCCCACGGGGGCTGCGCTTCGCCACGTCACTTGACCCATCTTGGCCATCGGAGGGGACCCAGGGCTGCGCAGCCCGAGAAACAGCGATCGGCATGAGGAGCCTGATGACTTGTCCGGCAGCGTCGGCAACCACACAATGGCCGCCATGGCCCGGCGAGTGGCGAGCCCGGTCTTCGTCGGCCGGCACGCGGAACTGGAGCGCGTTGCCGAAGGGCTGCGCGTGGCTGGCGAGGGCCAACCCGCGGCCTTCCTGGTGGGCGGCGAGGCGGGAGCCGGGAAGACGCGCTTCGTGGCGGAGGTCGCGCAGCGGGCCCGGCAGGCGGGCTTTCGGGTCATCTCCGGTGGCTGCGTCGCGTTCGCCGAGGGAGCCCTCCCGTACGCCCCCATCGTGGAGGCGCTGCGGGGCCTCCCGGGAGAGCTCTCGCCGGCGGCTCTCGACGCGCTCCTCGGCGCGGGACGCTCCGATCTCGTGCGGCTCATGCCCGTCCTGCAGGAGGCGGAAGTCGATCGAGGTGGCGCGGATGCCTCGGCGCAGGGCCGCCTCTTCGAGTTCCTCCTGGCCTTCCTGGGCCGGCTCGCGGCCGAACGGCCGTTACTCTGTGTGGTGGAAGACCTCCACTGGGCCGATCGCTCCACGCTCGATCTCGTCACGTTCGCCGTGCGCGCGATCCGCGAAGTGCCGATCGTGCTCCTGGCGACGTACCGCAGCGACGAGCTGCACCGCCGCCATCTCTTGCTGCCCGTCCTCGCCGAGCTCGAACGGAGCGGCCGCATCGAGCGCATCGATCTCGCGCGCCTCGACCGCGTCGAGCTCGAGACCCAGCTCGCCGGCATCCTCGGCGAGGCGCCTGCGCAAGACCTGGCAGAGCGGATCTGGCGGCGCTCGGGGGGCAACCCCTTCTACGCCGAGGAGCTCCTGGCGGCCGGGGCAGGCGATCCTCGGGGCACGCTTCCCGACAGCTTGCGCGAGGTCCTCCTGGCCCGCGTGGGCGTGCTCTCGGAGCCGACGCAAGAGCTCCTGCGCATTGCCTCCGCGGGAGGCGTCCGCATTGCTGGCCCCCTGCTCGCAGGCGTGAGCGGCACCAGCGAGGAAGACCTGGTTTCCCACCTGCGCGAGGCGGTGGAGCGCCAGGTCATCGTCACTCGCGCAGAAGAGCGCGAGGGGTACGCCTTCCGCCACGCGCTCCTCCAGGAGGCGCTGTACGGCGAGCTCCTTCCCACCGAGCTGACCCGCCTCCACGCCGCCTACGCCGGCGCGCTGAGCATGAGCGCCGACTGGGCCGACCCGGCTGTCGCCGCCGAGCTCGCGCACCACTGGTCCGCCAGCCACGACCTGCCCCGCGCCCTGGAGGCGTCCATCGCAGCCGGGATTGCCGCCGAGCGGACGTACGCCTTCGCCGAGGCGCAGGCGCAGTACGAGCGCGCGCTGGAGTGCTGGGAACGGGTCCCGGACGCCGCGAGCCGGGCGGGCCGGGATCGCGCCGCGCTCCACGAGCTGGCCGCCGGCGCCGCCTCTCACGCCGGAGCGATCGCGCGCGCCACGAGCCACATCCGGAGCGCGCTCGCTCTCGTGGACCCCGAGGTCGACCCCGTGCGGGCGGGCCTGCTGCACGATCTCCTGGGCCGCTATGCGCGCGAGGCAGGCGAGGGCGAGGCCTCGTTCGCGGCTCATCGCGAGGCAGTCCGGCTCGTCCCCGCCGACCCGCCATCGCCAGCGCGCGCTCGTGTCCTCGCCGGGCTGGCGAGACGCCTCATGTACGCCGCGCAGTACGCCGAGTGCGCGGACGTCGCACGTGAAGCGAACGGGGTGGCTCGCAGAACCGGCGCCCAGGAGGTCGAGGCGAACGCCCTCGCCACGTTGGGGCCGGCTCTGGGACACCTGGGCAACGTCGAGGAGGCGGTGGCTTCTCTCCGGGACGCGCGTGACCTTGCCCTCGCGATCAACGACCACGAAGGGACGTCCAGGGCGTGGAACAACCTCGCGGCCGTCCTGGACAACGCCGCCCGTCTCGTCGAAGCGGCCCGTGAGCGGATCGCGGCCGCCGATTGGGCCGACGCGCACGGGTTGGCTCGATCGATGGGCGCCTTTGCCCGCTGCTCGGCGAGTCTCGACCTGTGGGAGCTCGGGCGCTGGGATGAAGCCCAGCGGGCAGTCGAGCAGGTGCGGCAGGTGAGGCCCGAGGCGGAGATCGAGCTGCTCAGGGAGTGCGCCAGCGCCCTGCTCAACAGCGGACGCGGGCGCATCGACGCGGCTGTTCGCAGCCTCGCGCACGCTCGCCAGCTCTGGCGTCCGGGTACGCACGCAGAGCTCGAGCCGCTGCTGCCGTTTGCGGAGGTGCAGCTGTACGTCTGGCGCACTGACCGTGAGGTCGCGCGTCGGGCGGTTGATGCGTCGTTCGAACTGCTGCATGGCGGCGATCTCTCCAACGCCTCGGTGTTCTGCGGATACCTCTCGGCGGCGCTGCGGATCGAGGCCGATATCGCGACCACTGCACGTCGCCATCGAGACCAAGCCGGCGTGACCGAAGCACAGGAGCGCGGCCGCGCGATCCTCGCTGAGGCGCACTCGCTGGCAGCGTCAATCGAAACCGAGCGAGCGGCCCTCTCCCTCCGGCCACGCGCCACGCTCGCTCTCTGCGAGGCGGAGTGGTCGCGGTGCGAAGGAGTCTCCGATGCCGGTGTGTGGGCCGAAGCAGCCGCCGCCTGCGTGGCGGCGAGCCTGCACTACCTGCGTCCCTACGCCCTGTTCCGGCAGGCCGAGGCGACGCTGGCCGAAGGGGGCGATCGAAGTGTGGCCGAGCCGATCCTCCACGTGGCCCACGCCGCTGCAACGGAAATGGGCGCCGCTCCCCTGCAGGCCGAGATCGAAGGACTGGCACGGCAGGCCAGGCTTCCCCTGGAGGCGCGGGCGGCCACCCCAGGCCAAGCCGCGCCGCAGCGGGCACCCGCGGACGTCTTTGGCCTGACCCGCCGCGAGCGCGAGGTGCTCGCCCTCCTCGCCGCCGGGCGCACAAACCGCCAGATCGGCGAAGCCCTCTTCATCAGCGAGAAGACCGCCAGCGTGCACGTCTCGAACATCATGGGAAAGCTCGGGGTGGCCGGCCGCACCGAGGCGGCCGCGCGTGCCTACAAAGAGGGCCTCGTCAAGCAGGTCCCGGATTGAGGTCGCCGCGACCTCCTCGTATCGAACCTAGCTCTGGGTAGTTGGGACGCCACGTCGCATGATCCGAGCGTGTATCCGCATCTTCAACGGCGCCACAGGCTGGCCGGGAGTCGCGCACGAACTGGAGCGGCGCGACCACATTGTGAACGGCGCTTCTGCTGGCAAGTCCCTTGTCACGTGTGGCCACGCGAGCGTGGCGATGGCGCACAAGTTCGCTCTCACTCCCATCGTCGCTGGCGACGCCCCGGGACCATTGACGATCCCCGGTGACCGATCGGTAGGGTGGCGGCAGGCGCACCCGGAGCGGAACCTTGCGCCACTGTCGGAGGGCACGTCCGGGGCCATCGCGTCGCCTGCTCGACCCGCGACCCGCCCGACGGGGTGAGGCAGGAAGCTCGGCATGGCACGACAACCACGCGCCCGGCCGCGGGCGGGATCCCCAGCGGGCGGCCCGCGCGCGGAACCGGTGGCAATCGCCGACGTCACGCTCGATGAGATCGAGGCGGTCGCGCAG
>JAJYJR010000288.1 GCA_021789355.1 Chloroflexota bacterium
CTCGAGAAACCGCGGTGGCCGCGTGCGCGGATCCGTCGGCGGCGGACCGCCCCAGATCAACGTGTCCGGGTCGAAGTCAAGATCGCCCGGCCAGACGAGCGTGCCGCCGGCCACGCGCACCTGCCGGAAGGATCGGTCGTCGGTCCGCAACGGCTCGAACGCCGGCCCCCAGATGAGCGCGTCGAGGTCGCGTTCGACCACGTCGCCATTCGTGAGCGTGAGGCGCACCCGGTGGTGCTCCAGCAGCCGGGCAGATCGGATCCGAAGCATCAGGCGGCCCATGCTACCGCAGCGGGGGATCTTCTTGAGGGGAAGGTGCTGCTCGGCGAGTCGCCAGTCCGCCGCCTGCCCATCATGCCCGCGTGGGCCGCGCCGCTGTCGCCGGGCGACGGATGGGGGGCGGGAAGACGGGGCTCACCCGTTCGCCGGCCGCCTGGCGCTCGCGACTGGCCGGTGGCCGCGGGCCTCCTCGCGGCGAGCGCGGGCCTGTTCGAGAAACGCGCGCCAGAACCAGTCGCCTGTCGGCCAGCGTGCTGTTCTCGAGAAGGTCGTCGAGTGCCGAGACCACCGCTCGATTCGGTGCCGCAGAACTGGCTGGACGCATGTCCGGCATCTAGTGGCCTCGCAGGCCCTCAAGGGCGGGCGGCAACGCAAGGGACGGAAGGCCGCGATGGTGCTCGCCGGGGTCGAGGCGCGGACCCGGACCATCAAGCGCAAGGACGGGACCGAGGAGACGCGCGAGGTCTCCGGCCGCCTGCGCCTGGAGGTCGTGCGGGCCGAGAACGCGGAGTGGATCGGGCGCTTCCTGGAGGCGCACGTCGAGCCCGGCTCGACGATCCGCAGCGATGGGCTGAACGACTACGTGGCGGCCACGCGGGAGCTCGGCTATGGCCACCAGCGGAAGGTCCAGGGACGGATCGGCGCGGGTGGAACACAGGTCGTTCCGCTTGCGCACCGCGCGATCTCGAACCTGAAGACCTGGTTGAACGGCACGCATCACGGCGTCGGCCGGCCGCATCTCCAGGCCTACCTTGACGAGTTCGTCTTCCGCTTCAACCGCCGCCGGAGCCCCGAGGCCGCCTTTCAGACCCTGCTCGGGCTCGGATCCGCCCACGCGCCCGTGCTCCGCGCCACGATCCACAAGGCCGGCGACCTGCCCTACTACTACGAGGGCGACGAGGCCGCGGAGGAAGTCGGCTGACCGTCGATCAGCTCCCGCTCTTGCCGCACGCACGATCAGACGTCGGCGGTTCCCGACCTGGGTGGCAAAGGCGACAACTGGAGTCAAGCGCAAGAAGTTGACGTGTCGGCGCTCAAGATTATGCATCTTGCGTGCAGGTGCTCGTAAGGAGTATATTGCGCGCGATGATCACGAGTACATTCCGCCGGGATGCCGCTCTGAAGGCCCTTGCCTCGGTGCTGGCAGGGGGTCGTGTCGAGGACGCCGAGAGCGACCTCGTGGACTTCAAGGAAGAGGCGGGGACGATCCGGCGCGATGGCACGCGCGGTCCGATCGCCGCCCGTCACGAGTCAACCGCCGAGCAGTTGGCGATCGAGGTGGCCTGCATGGCGAACACCGCCAGCGGCGGAGTCCTGGTCGTCGGCGTAGATGACGAGGGCATCGGGCCAGCTGCTCTCCGCGACACCTACCTCGACACCGACTGGCTGCGGACGCGGATCGCGCAGCTCACGTCGCCCAGCCACTCTCTCGATCTCATCGAGGAGGTCCACGAGCAGGGGCATCGCCTGTACCTCATCAACGTCCACCCGGCGGTGATGGAGGTCAGTGTGGGCAACAAGCTCCGGATGCGCCGAGGACGCTCCTGCGTCCCGGTCGAAGGGGCTGACGCGCTGCGTCTCCTGCAAGAGCGCCGGGGCTTCGACTGGAGCGAACAGCCTTCCGGCCTGCGGCTCTCGGACGCTGCCCCGGAGGCTCTCATCGCTGCGCGGCGATTCTGGCGGGAACGGCGGGGTGAGCCGCCGGCCAGCAACCACGAGCTGGCAAATCGCATGGGCGTGCTCATCGGCCACGACCGCGATCCGCAGTTGAACCGTGCCGGTGCGATCCTTCTCGCCCCCTACGAACCCAACCTGAACCAGGTGCAGTTTCTGATCACGAGAACTGAGGGCGCAGTCTCCACGGAACACGTGCGGGCCGGCGCGCCCCTGTTGCCGCTGCTGGACCAACTGTTCACGCTGCTCATGACAGCTGCGTTCCCGCTCCTCGACCCACCGAAGGGACGGCTCGTCCGACGGGACCTGCGCGCCGTCCCGGAGGCCGCATTCAAGGAGGCCCTGATCAACGCGCTCATGCACCGCGACTACCAGTTGGAGCACATGGTCGTGATCGCGCTCGCCACGGGCACGCCGCCGACCACGCTGAAGATCCGTTCGCCGGGAGGCTTCCCTCCAGCGGTCAGCGCTGATCGTCTGCTCTCGAGCGGCTCGCATCCCCGCAACGAGGTGCTCGCGAATGCGCTTCGCGTGGTTGGGGTCGCCGAGCGCGAGGGCGTCGGCATCAGCGCGATGTACCGGGCGATGATCCGGGAAGGCCACGAACCGCCCGAGATGATCGAAGATGCCGGCGAGGTCGCCGTCCGCCTCGCGGGAGGTGCACCCGACATCGCTGTGCGTGACTTCTTCGACCGTATCGAGACCGCCGACCCAGATCTCGAGGAGAACGTCACTGTCCCCCTCGCGGTCAGGTACCTCATGACGGCAACCCCGCTGCGGCCCGAGATCCTCGCCAGGCTCGCCGAGCGAACACCCGCCGACGCATTGGAGGTCTTGGAGCGTCTCGAGCGGATCGGTACCGTCGAGCGCGTGCGAAAGCCGGGACGATCGTTTCGTCTCACCCGGGAAAGCCAGGTTGAACTAGGAACTCGGGTGCGATCACGGCGGACCGCTCTGGGTGATCATTGGGCCAGGCTCCAGTCGTACCTGCTGGATGAGCAGGCGGAGATCAAGCGCGAGCAGGCGGCGGATGTGCTCGGCGTCAGCTTGGCCAACGCGGGCCGCATCTTGGCGGGATTCGTCGGGCTGGGCAGACTCAACTTCGTGGATGTCCGCAGAGGGCGAAACGTCCGCTACCGACTGGCTCGTGATGGCCAGTCAAGTGAGGCATCCCGCGTCTGACCAGTACCCGCACTGGCTCCTTGCGACCTCTGCGTGGCGTTCACAGCCATCTTCCCATCGCAGAGGCGACCACCACCTGTAGTGGTTACCTGCGCTTCAGGAGAAAGCATCTGCCGGCTCCCGCCCGCCCACTCGTCAGGTCAACCTTGCCGGGAGACCGTGGAGTCATCCGGCCCGGTCAGCCGAGGCCAAGGAGGAGCCGCAACCGATCCTCCACCGCAGCCATGACCCCGGCCGAGATACCGCCCCACGGATCGCCCGCCAGCCGTTCGCGGGACACGGTGCGCACCTGGTCGACCATTGCCCAGGATTCCTGACGCAGCCCGCCGTCGCCGGCGGCGACCCGGACGTGCCAGGGGATCTTGCGGTCGACGGTGGTCAAGGGCACGACGACGACCAGGCCCGACGCGCTCCGGTTGAATCGATCGTCCGAGACGACCAGGCAGGGGCGTGCCTTTGCCTGTTCGTGCCCGCGGGCCGGATCGAGATCGACGACCCAGACCTCCCCCCGAACGGCCACGGCTTACTCGTCAGCCAGGCCGTCGCGCAGCGTCGCCTCCCAGGCTGCACGCTCCGCGCGCTCTTCCTGCCAGGCGATCGGATCGTCATGCAGGCGCCGGTAGGCCTCCTCCGCGCTCGCGAAGAACTGCTCGGCCTGCGCCGCCTCGACGAGCTCCTCGACGACCCTGCCCATTGGCTCTCCACGCTCCCTGGCCAGCCTCCGAAGCGCCGCTTTGGTCCGATCGTTGATGCGCAGCATCGTCATGGAGTGGGCTCCGCCGTGTCTGTATGCCTGGCGAGTATACATCTCTGCTAGCAAGGAAGGTGCTGCCGTGACGCCGTCAGCAGGTCACACGGAAGGCGTCCATCCTGCTGCGGAGAGATCTGCGGAGACCCGTGCGAGCGCTGCGGGCGAACCATAGAGGACAACTCCCTCTCGCGATACCGCGCGGGCGACCGATCCCGTCAGGTCCTTTTCGGCCGACATGATCGAGGGAGTCAGGACGACGATGTCGACCGCGACCGACCGATGGGCCATTGCCGCGAGACTCTCGTACGCCCGCATGGCCACACGACGTCGCGCCGCCCCGTCCGGCACGAGAATCGCGAGGTCGAAGTCAGAGTCGGGCCGGAAGTCGCCGCGCGCGCGCGACCCGAAAAGGACCACTCCGTCAGGCTGGACCGAGGTCGCGATGGCACGGACGACCCGTTCGAGCTCGGAGGCGACCGGCTCGCCCGGATGGGTGCCTGCCGCCGTGCGTTGCTCGAACGCGAAGAGTGCCTGCACGGGGATCTTGTACCTCCCGCCGGGCGACGGTCGAACGGCTGGAAGCCGCCCAGCGGCGATCCAGTTGCGCACCGTCTGGGTCGTGACCTCGAAACGGGCCGCTACCTGGGAGACCGAGTAGAAGCGCTTCACGCCGTGCCTCCACGGTCAGCATGTGTGGCTCCCGCCCGCGGGAGCCAGTTACCCCTGGGTGGCACGTTTCGGATCGATCGCGATCCCGGTCTCAGCTACCGGATGAGTTCGATCTCCACGCCCAGCGCCTCGTAGACCGGCCGCGCCCGTGCGTCCGAAGAAACGAGCAGGCGTCGGTGCTGTCGCGCGGCGGCGCCGACGAGCGCATCGTAGACGGCACCGCCAGAGATCCCCAGCGCGGCAACCTCCCCGCCGAGGGCGGCTGCCTCCGCTTCGCCGAGGAACCCGGACTCGGGGAAGTCACGGGCCAGCACGCGGACGGCATCGGCCGGCGAACGACGAAGGCCGGCCGGCAGCCGCGTCAGGACCGAGTACGTCTCGAACCAGGCGTGGCCGGCGAGACCCAATCGACGGTCTCGGAGAGCCTCGCGCGTCGGGACATGGGCCTCATGATCTTCCACGATCAACGCGACCGCCGTGCTCGTGTCGAGCAGCACGGACTGGTGCCGTTCAGCGTCCGTGTCGGTCGGCATCGATCAGCTCGCGCACGAGGGTGTCGTTGATGGGCGTGCCCGCCGCCGGGATGAACAGGAGGCCGCCGTCCTCTCGGAGGTCGGCGCCGGCGACCGGCTCGATGCGGACACCAGCGCCGTCGAGCTCGAGCTCCACCTCGCCACCCCCAGCCAGGCCGATGCGATTGCGCAGGGAGCGGGGAATTACCAGCCGTCCCGCCTTATCCATGGTAGTCCTCATGGCATGGATGCTACCACGAGGCGACGACTCGCTCAGGTAGGTCTGGGCGACGGTGCCGATGACCGCGTTCGACACGAACTGATCGACACCGCTCGAGAAGGTGGGGCTGGTGGAACTGGCGATCCGGCCGCACAGGTGGCGCCATGCGGGGACACCGCGCCACGTGGCGCGGCAAGGCGCAGCTCAGCCCTGCGGGGAATGAGTGGGGAAACCGGACGATCTTCTGACCGGTCTGACCCATCAATCCGGTACCACTAGGCCGGCGATCCGTGTCACGGTACTGGCATGCGAGTCACGGTGCTTGCGGAGTTTCCGCGCGCCGCCCGGCGAGGTGGTCGCCCGCCCATTCCGGGCATGTTCCGCCCCGCCTGCCCGAAGGGGCACCCAGGGCACACCAAGCTCGATGGCCACGCCACCCGCTGGAGCCCCTTCCATGAGCGCACGCGCTACGTGTGTGTTCCGGAGGACAAAGGCGAGAAGCCCCACCGCTTCTCGGTGCCGCTGGCGGCACGCCATCCCACCCACGCCTTTCCCTACAACGGCGGCTCCTGCCCGGTCTGTGAGCACGAACTCGAGCGCCACGAGGGACCCCGCACCGGGCGCGGATTCCTCTTCGCGCTGAACGAGATCTCACTCGTCCTTGCTCGAGTCGGCGAGTGCGATCCGCTGCGCACCGCGGCGCGCAAGGCCCGCGCCGACGCCCATCGCTATCAGCCCTATCCGGCCACCGAGCGAGCGCGATCGCGGCGCGCCAGGCGCGTAGCCGCGGGCAAGAAGGTGCTGGACGAGGCTCGCAGAGTCCGGCACTGGAGTCCCGACACGCTGAGCACCGACGGCAAGGTCGCCGCCGACTACGTTGATGCCTTCGCACCGCTCGTCCTCGCCCCCTTCGCGCCGACCGAGTGGCCGGCGGCAACGACGCGGAGTCCTGGAAGGCGTTCTTCGCGACCCTGCCAGGCGCGCCGACCTACGTTGTGGCCGACGGATCCGAGGCCATCCGGTCGGCCGTCCGATCCGCCTGGCCCGAGGCGATGCTGTATGTCTGCGAGTCGCACCTGCGCATGAACGGCGAGAAGGCGGCGCAGTCGGACAGAATCTTCGAGTGGGTGCCCAAGGGTCCTCGTCGCGCTCGTTCGCGGGGCTTCCCGGTGCCGCCCTGGCTCGCGCGCGAGGAGACCGAGCGCCAGTTCGCCCGTCATCCGATCTGGAACGCGCTTCGGGCGGCCCAGATGAGCCCGGCCCTATGGGACGGCCTGAAGGCGGTAGTCGACGCCGAGGCGCCCAACAACGGTGCGCCCGCCCTGCGGGCCTGGATCGCGGCCGTCGAGCCACTCGTGTTGGCCCAGTTCGCCTTCCGCGAGGCGCACAAGGGCGAGCGCCTGCCGCGCTCCACGGGTGCCGCGGAGACCCTCATCCGCAAGATCAAGAAGGCGCTCGAGGGCCGCTCTGGCGCGATCGCCAACCGCCGCCGGCTCGATCTCGTCCTCGACCTCATTCGCGTCACGGCCACCGGCGAGGGCACGCGCGACGCATTCCGGAGTTTTCTCCGCAAGCGTTTCGAGTCGGACAGGGACGCTCGCGCGCTCGTCGATTGGACCGCGGGACGGGACCACAACGGCTCATCGCTCGACGCCCTGATCCGCGAGGCTGATGTCCGCCACGCGAAGGCGCGCGTCGAGGCCGACAACACGCAGCGCGCGGAGCGGTCGGCCGAACGCAATGCCGCGGTGCGCGCCGAGCGAGCGGCCGCCGGCCTCCCCGAGGATCGCGGAAGACCTCTATGCGATCTGCCCCGCACGTCCTATCGCTCGATCGCCGGCGAGCACGTCGCCGATCGAGCGGACCTCATGGCGCAGTGGCACCCCACCCGGAACGAGGGCCTCGATCCGTCGAAGATCCGCTGCTCGTGTGCGAAGCAGGTCTGGTGGAGGTCGCGTCCGGAAACTGCTGGAAAAGTGAAGACGGCGTAGGTTCCGAAGCGGAGTAGTAGCCGCATCAGGAGACCCACGCCGTGGACCAGAGAATAGCCCCGTCCGTCCAGATCGAGGCGGCCATC
>JAJYJR010000289.1 GCA_021789355.1 Chloroflexota bacterium
CGGCGCGCCGGTCAGCCTCATCTACAACGGCGTGGACCTGGAGCGCTACGCGCACCAGGAGCCCTGCTGCACGCTGCCCGACGAGTACGGGTTCGCGCCCGGCACGCCGATCGTGGGCACGGTGGCCCGGCTCGAGCCGGAGAAGGGGCACCCCACGCTCCTCGAGGCGTGGCGCATCGTCGCCGATCGGGTGCCCGAGGCACGCCTGCTGATCGTGGGTGAGGGGAGCCGCCGGGCGGAGCTGGAGGCGCTGGCCGAGTCGCTCGGGCTGCTCGGGGCATCGTGCGACGGCACCACCTGCGTGGGCACGCGCCGCGCGCGTCCGGGAGCGAAGGTGGTCTTCACAGGGCGCCGCGAGGACGTGCCGGCGGTGGTCGCCGCGCTCGACGTGGCGGTCCTGCCCTCCTACCGGGAGGCGCAGGGGATCACGATCCTGGAAGCGATGGCGCTGGGCCGGCCGGTGGTGGCGTCGAACGTGGGCGGGATCCCCGAGATGGTCGAGGACGGCCGGACCGGGCTGCTGGTGCCGCCCCACGACCCGGTCGCGCTGGCGGAGGCGATCCTGCGGCTGCTGACCGACCATCCGTACGCCGACATCCTCGCGCGCGCCGGCCACGATCTCGTCCACGAGCGCTTCTGCGTGGAGCGCATGGTCGGCTCGGTCGAGTCGATCTACGACGATGGCGCCGCGGCGATGGTGGAGCGCCGGGCCTCGGCGCTGGCCAGCCGGTAGCAGCCCGCAGCGGGGCCGACCCCGTTGCGCGTCTAGGTGGCCGCGATCACCGGACCAGCGGTGTGCTGGAGCACGTCGAACGGACACAGGACAGTACGACCCTGCACGCTTGGGCTGCTTGGCTCGAGGGACGAACGGCGGCATCCCGGCCGGCCGAAGAACCAGAGCGGGGACCCCACACGCGTGTCGACTGTCGACCGTGGCGCGGCTCGAGGCGAGGCCAGCGAGCGCAGACCAGGCCCGGTTCAGCCGGACCGGCGTGTCACCGTGGTAAGGACAACTGGGGCCTGACAGGCTCGACCCCGCCCTCGTCGTGGGGACCATGCCCGCGTCATCTCAGCAGTCGGCGCCATTGCCGCTGTCGCAAGGTTCCACGAGGATACGGTGGCCAACATCCGGTCCCGCAGAGCACCCACCCGGGGCTCGGGGTCAGGCCGGCACAGCGACCCTCGGTCCGTCGGTCCGGCGACCGCCCAATCCCCGGGTTGGATGTGGTGCCAGCCCGCACCGGCGGCGCGCCACGGTAAGGTTTCCTGCAAGGATCGTGGTACAAGTTGGCTGGGCGCCCTAGGTACCATCGTCACAGCTCGTTGATGCGAAGGACCGATGTCCAGGAAACCTCGTGCGCGGGGCGGCCAAGCGGTCACCGAGTTCGCGCTGATCCTTCCGGTCGCACTGCTGCTTCTGCTCGCCATTGGCGACTTCGCGCGCTTCTACACCGACACGATCGCCGTGGAGGCGGGCGCGCGCGAGGCGGCGGACTACGGCGCCTTCGACTCGTCGAACTGGACGGCCACGAACACCTCGATCACGGTGGGGCAGATGGAGCAGCGGGCCTGCACAGCGGCCGCGGCCCTTCCCGGTTATACCGAACCGGCAGGCACCCTGAACCACGCGACGTGCACCAACCCGGTCTTCACGTGCGTGCTGGAGGATCCCGCGAGCACCACCGATTGGACGCCGCAGGCCACCGCGGACTGCTTGTCACCGCGAGTCTGGTCGCCGGCGAGCAGCACGGATTGCTCGCTCACGTTGACCAGCCCGCCGTGCAATGTGCACGTGACCCTGACGTACGAGTTCAATACGTTCATCGGCGGTCTCTGCCTGCAGGGCACCCCGCTGTGCCTGCCGAGCAGCTTAACGATCCAACGGGACAGCCGCTATGCGATCTCGGGTTTCCCCTCGTCATGACCCGACGTGATGGGCGCAGGGACGACCGCCGGCGACACGTCCGCGGGCAGGCGCTCGCCGAGTTCGCCCTGGTGATGCCCCTCTTCTTCCTGCTCGTCTTCGGGATCATCGAGTTCGGGCGCTTCATCTACACCTACGAGATCGTCAACAACGCGACCCGCGAGGGGGCCCGCTACGCGATCGTGCACGGCAGCGCCTCGGAGTGCCCGAGCGGGCAAATGCCCGGCATAGGTGTGACCAACCCGTGTGACCCGACCGGCGCCAAGATCCAGGCCGTGGTGCGGCAGTACGCGATCGGAATCCCCCCGACGGGGCTGACCGTCAACCTGCCGCTCTGGACGCCCCACAACAACGCCCGGGGCTCGACGGTGACGGTGTCCGCGGACTACACCTTCCACACGCTGATCCCGATCGTGCCCCTGCCCCCCATCGTCATTCAGGCGGAGTCGACCCTTGTCGTCAACCACTGACCGCTCCGGCGAGCGGGGCCAGACCGTCGTGCTCTTCGCCCTCGGCATCGTGGCCCTCCTCGCCTTCGGCGCGCTCGCCTTCGACGCCGGGCAGGCGCTCGTCGATCGGCGGGCCCAGCAGGACACCGCCGACGCCGCCGCTCTGGCCGGGGCCCGCTACCTCACGGAGACCGCCTGTCAGGGCAGCACGATCGCGGCAGCCCTGACGAACTGCGCCGACGCGGTGAACCAGGCGCTGTCGGTCGCCTTGGCCAACGGCTACGGGACGGGCGTAAACGGCGGCACCGACGGGGCTGGCCGCACGGTCACGGTGAAGGTTCCGCCGGGCCCCGAGTCGTCGTTTGCCAGTCTCATGGGGTACATCGAAGTCCAGATCTCCACGCGCCAGGGCACCACCTTCGCGAATGTGCTCGGCATCGCCAACCTGCCCGTCGGCGCGATGGCGGTGGCGGCCAACCAGAGCGGCATCAGCGCGCCGTACTCGTTCCTGGCCCTTAATCCCACCGCCTGCCCGTCGGCCCTGTTCAGCGGGCAGGGCACACTCGAAGTCGCGGGCAACGTCCAGGTCGATTCGTCCTGCCCATCCGATGCCATGCAGGTGACCGGTCAGGCATCGGTCACCGTTACCGATCCCAACGGCGCCTGCGACGTGACGGGCGGCGTGCAGCAGGGCGGCGGCGGGACGCTCGACTGCACAGTCGTGTCGCCGGCCGACGCGCTGCCCGATCCGCTCGCCCAGCTGGCTGCGCCACCTGTGCCAGCCACACCATCGCCACCTGTCGAGATTTCGGGCACCAACAGTGTGCCGTCGGGCTGCCCGGGCGGCTCGGGGGCCGCGACCGCGGCGAACCCGGCGACGTGCCAGTTCACGAGCAGCTACGCCACCACCACGTGGCGCCTGTTCCCGGGGTACTACCCGGGCGGGATCAAGGTCCAGGGCGGCACGATCTACCTGCAGCCCGGGATCTACTACCTGGGCGGCGGTGGCTTCACCGCCAACGGGACCAGCGCCACCGTCTGCTCCGTGGCCACAGGCGGCACGGTCTGCGACCCGAACCCCGATCCTGGCGGCGACGGCGTCCTGCTCTACAACACGCAGGACGCCACCTTCGCCACCCGGTGCGCGGCCAACACGGCACCTGACTCATCGGTCGACTGTCTGCAGCCGATCTCGTTCACCGGGTCGAGCACGATCGTCACGCTCGATCCCCTGGAGCAGGGCACCCTGTGGGACGGGCTGGTGATCTTCCAGGACCGCACGCTGTCCATGTCGCCCACCACGACGCCGCTTGCCAGCCGGACACCCGATCTCGTGATCAACGGCAACGGGGCGAACATGAGCGTCGACGGCACCATATACGAGCCGGCCGGGTACATCCAGATCAACGGCAACACCGGGACGAGCCAGAACTCGCAGGTCATCGCCGACGAGTTCAAGATCACCGGGAACAGCGGCACGATGACCGTGAACTACGATGGCGGCCAGTTCTTCCACCTGTCCGGGGTGGGGCTCGTCCAGTAGTCACGAGGCGCGAACCGCTGCAAGGGCGGGTCAGGCGGGTGACAGGCGCGGAGTCGGCCCTTTCGCCGAGGCGAGTTCGGTGTGGCCGCCTGGCCGGATGTCGGCACGATCCGCCTCGCCCACGAGTCATTGCCCCGTCGCGTTCGACTAGGGACGGGAGCGCTGCACGCCGAGCGAGCGCACCGCGCAGCGCGTCGCTCACGATCCGGCGGGGACCACCGCCCGGGTGGACTTGCCCAGGTTGCATTCCTCGCACGCGGTGAGCAGGTTGTCTTCGTTGGTGGCTCCGCCGGAGGCGACCGGTACGACATGGTCGACGTGCAGCACGACGCCCTCCGCGCGGCTCGTTCGGCCGCAGTAGCGGCAACGGAACCCGTCGCGCTGCAGGACACCGAAGCGCAGCTGCGCGGGGATCGGATCACGGGCTCGCCGGACCGGCGTGCCGGATGGCCCAGATGGCGCGGGCGGGGCGCCCCTTCCCTGGACCCGTCTCAGCGCCGAACGGGCGGGCCCTACCGGGACGGCGGACGCCCCGCCCCGTCGCTCCACAGGCCGTTGCGTCGTCGCGGCCGACCGCGGCCGCCGTCGTTCCCAGGCCGGACCCATGCCACGATCGGCCCGCGCCGTCGACCGCCCCGGGATGCCGCGCCTCGGGTCTCCGATCACCTTCGCCCGCGGCGCTGCGCGCCGCCGGCGGTGGCGCACGACCAGCAGTCCCCCGACCACGAGTCCAAGCAGTCCCGCCTCACCATCCGGCCAGTGATCGACCGCTGCCAGGGTCTGGATGGACCGCAGAAGCAGCGCCAGGGCAAGGAACCACCCGAGACACCGCAGGCAGCCCCTCATGGCAGGCCGGGGCCGCTCACTCGGCCTCCCGCTCGGCCCGCTCGATCCAGGCCAGGAGGACCGGCCGCCAGCGGCGCCCATGGAGGGTCTTCTCGAGGTGCGCCGCCGGGCAGAGCACGACGAGGTTGTCGGCCGTGCTCCGGCTGCGTCGGCCGAGCGCGCCGGAGGCCCGCACGTGGTCCAGCTCGAGCCGGCCGAAGCAGTCGTGCGGGATCGCCAAGCGCCCGAAGACGCAGCCTCCGTCGCGCGCGCGCACGTGGTCGCGCACGCTCGGCGGGATCGGATCCGGAGGGAGGGCGCCTCGCCGGTCCGGAGGGAGGGCGCCTCGCCGGCGTCGAGGCGACCGATAGCGGCGCAGCACGGCCCGGGACGGCCGTTCAGGCAGCCGCGATCGTCGGGCCCGGGGCGAGGGGCGCCCCGATCACCGACTTGGCGGGCCCCTGATCCCAGGCGAACAGGCGACGCGCGTCCAGGAAGGCCGCGACCGCGGCACGGTCGACCACGACCGGATGGAGCCGGGCGCCCTCGGGCCGCACGTGCAGGATCCCGAACCGGGTCGCGGGCGGCACGGGATACTGGCGGGGATCGCCGGGCCGGCCGATGAACTGCGCCCGGGCGAGGCCCGCCAGCTGCAGCGCGCTCTCCGGATACACGCCCGCGCCGGTCTTGTAATCGAGGAGCCAGACCTCGCCGTCGATCTCGACGAAGGCGTCCGCGGTGCCGCCGTACTCGTAACGCTCCGAGCACACCATCGCCTCGACCGCCAGAAACCGCGGGCGGAAGGGCTCGAGGAAGTCGCGCCGGTAGGCCTCGAGGTAGGGGCGCACCGCCGCGTCGACGGCCACCGGATCGCCGCGGCCCAGCCCCTCGGCCACCGCATGGACCCGCGAGCCCAGGTCGGCCGCCTCGTCGCGCCGGTAGTCGGGGATCCGCTTCAGCCAGTCGATCGCCGCCTGCGGACCGCCCGACGCCACCATGCGCGCGAGGACGTCGACGTTGCGCACCGCGCAGGCGGCCGTCTCCCGCTTCGCCCAGCCCACCAGCCCCGGCTTGTCCTTGATGGCGAGGATGGTCGTGACCGACGGGAACCACGGCCCGCCGTTCCAGCGGTAGCGGTGGTGGGCGTCCCGGACGAGGCCGACGCCGTCAAGGGGCGCGGCCGTGGTGGACCGTGAGGCCTCCGTGCTGCTGACGCTGTCGCTGACAACTGCACGGTGCAAGGCGAGTTCGCTTGGTCCAGTACCTGCGTGTGGTGTGTCGCTGCGGTCCAGCTGTGCCGCACCGATCCTCGTGGTCATGATACGTCAGAGTCTGACATATCGGCCCACGTGTGTCAACCGAGATGATCAGAGGCTGACGCGCTGGTAGCATGTCCGCGATGAGCGAGACCGCGGCCGCCTGGTTCCGGCGGGCCCGACTCCGGGCCGGCTTCCGCAGTCAGGCGCAGCTCGCCCGCACGCTCGGGCTTGCCCGGGCCGCGATCGCGAACTGGGAGTCGGAGTCGGTGCGGGGGCGACCGTCACGCTCGATCGTTCCCCGTCTGGCCCAGCTCCTCGGCGTGTCTCCCGCTGAGCTCGCGGCGCGCTTTGGGATCGACCTCGAGCGCCCGCTCGCGACATCCGCGGATGCCCAACCTGCGCTGCTCGAGGCCATTGAGGACGCCGTCGCGCGCGGGGTCGCACGTGGCCTGCGGGAGGTCTTCGGCGCGCCAGGGGAGGCAGGGGAGTTGAAGCCCGCGCGGGTCGGTGCTGCGGTGCTGCCTGCATCCGATACCGGTGAGGACGAGTCCGGTCCGTTCGAGGAGCCCGACCGTCCCAGGGAGTAGGCGCCAGCAGCTCGCAGGGATCTCGCAGCGTCACGGGCGGTATCCAGCGGGGGCTCGTCATGGGCGGCCCGGCGAGCTGGAACGCAGGCGACTCCTCCCTGAGCCGGGGCCAGAGCCGGTCGGCCACGCGATCGTGGAGCATCGACTCGGGCCACGTGGCGCCGCACCTCGCATGCATCGGGCGCGACGGCGGCGGCTCCTCGGCGATGGTGCCAGCCGCAGGCCGGGAAGCGGCACGGATGGGTGGAGCGGGCTGGTCCTCGTGGAGTCAGTCTCCCGCGTGCTCCCGCGGCTCCGGTCCGGGGTCCTCGAACGACTCGGGCGACTTGGTGCCGCACTTTGGGCAGCGGCGCCCGCGCTCCCACATGAACAGGTTGGCGCACTTCTCGCAGGTCCACATGCCCCACGGGTTGAGGCCGCTCGACGGCGGTGGCTCCATGACGGCGCTGAGCGCTTGCCCCGCCGATCCGGGGGCGTTGTAGGACGGCTCCATCGACATGTGGCCGCCGTAGGACGCCAGTTCGGGGTTCTCGAACGTGTCCGGCGCCCGGGTGCCGCACTGCGGGCAGGGGCGGCCTTTCTCCCACGAGAACATCCGGCCGCACTTGGTGCAGGTCCACATGTTGTACTGCCAGCTGATGGACTCGGTTGACGCACCGGCCAGCTTCACCGCGCCTCCCAGTGCGTCGATCTGGTCGTCATGCGCTCCGGCCGGGAAGTACAGCGCCTCGGCGGCG